>JAGUWZ010000138.1 GCA_020062065.1 Candidatus Omnitrophota bacterium | reverse complement strand
CTATGGAAATAAAAGGAAAGATTGCCGTTGTCATAGACGATTTGGGTTACAATTCAAATAACTTAGCTATTATGAAGAATATAAAATATCCCATGACCTTTTCTGTGTTACCAGGTCTTAGTTATTCCCAAACCTTAGCAAGAGAACTTCATCGCCGGGGCTTTGAAATCATATTGCATCTACCTATGGAACCCTGGGAAAAATTCAATATGGAGAATAATACTATATTAACTTCTATGGATGAGACAAGAATCAAAGAAATCATTGATACGGATTTAGTCGCTGTTCCCTACGCAAAAGGCGTCTCCAATCATATGGGTTCGAAGGTCACAGAAGATGCGGGGACAATGGCGATAATATTTAATGAATTAGAAAATAGACATCTCTATTTTCTTGACAGCCTGGTGACTGCAAAATCTATGGGGCAAGAATTAGCTGATAAGATAAATCTTAAGTTTGCCAAAAGAGATGTGTTTTTAGATAATATCCAGGATGCAAAATATATAAGGCAGCAGATTCGCCAATTAAAAATAAAAGCAAGAGATAAGAGAGAGGCAATCGCTATCGGCCATGATCGCAAGGTTACTTTAGAGATATTAAAAGAGGTAATGCCGGAATTAGCAAAAGAGGGGTATAAATTCGTGTTTGTATCAGATTTAGTAAAATAAATACTCATCTGACTGCGTTCTAAAGTGTTCCAACGTTCTCCAAACCCGCCTTAGACAAGCAGTGTTGTCCAATGCGGGTCTGGAATCGGTTTCGTAAAACCATAGCTTTTTATGTTTGTGCTGGGGATAGAAACATCATGCGATGAGACTGCGGCAGCAGTTGTAAAGGACGGCAGGGAAATCTTTTCTAATATAGTTAGTTCGTCCTTGCGTTTTCACAAAAAATATTGGGGTATTGTTCCGGAAATAGCCTTTCGTAAACAGTTAGAAACAATAACTCAAGTGGTAGACTGCGCCTTAAAAGAAGCCTCCGTGAGTTTGGAAGATATAAAGCTTGTCGCTGTTACTGACGGGCCAGGCCTTTTAGGTTCATTGCTCGTTGGAATATCATTTGCCAAAGCAATAAGTCTGGCAAGAGGTATTCCTTTTTTAGGGGTTAATCATCTCTATAGCCACATCTATGCAAGCTGCTTAAACAGGAATATTTTAGGTTTGCCTTTTGTAGCATTGATTGTTTCAGGAGGGCATACGAGTTTGTATTATGTAAAAGACTTTTTTGAGATCGCTCTTTTAGGTTCGACACAAGATGATGCCTGTGGCGAGGCGTTTGATAAGGTTGCAAAAATCTTAAAATTAGATTATCCAGGTGGTCCGATAATCGAAAAATTAGCCAGAAATGGCAATTCTAAGAGAATAAGGTTTGGTTGTTCTAATACAAAGAATCCTCTTGATTTCAGTTTCAGCGGTGTAAAAACAGCGGTGCTTTACTATGTGCAGAAAAACCTTAAAGTGTCATCAGCTGCACAATACTCAATGCAGAATAGGCAATACAATAAATTGGTCTGGGATATTTGTGCTTCTTTTCAGGAAGTGGTTTTAAACACCCTAATTGATAAATCTCTTTTAGCATGTAAAATCAAAAAGACCAAAAATTTGGTCATTGGCGGAGGAGTAGCTGCAAATAAACGGTTAAGAGAAAAATTTACCCAGAAAGCAAAAGAAAGAAATTTGAATATATTTTTCCCAGCCAAGGAATACTGCATGGATAATGCAGCAATGGTTGCCGGATTAGGATACAGGCTGTTTAAAAAAGGATGGAGGTCAAATCTAAAACTAAGTGCTGTTTTGGAATAACGCCTAAAGTTTTAAAGAATAGGGGTAATAGTTTAGCTCTTGGAAGCGCTTGCGACCAGGAGATTCTTCTGGAAGTTTGAAACTGTTACGAATGGGGGGATAAAAATGCTCACTGATAAAGAGATTATGCTGCGTTTATTATTAGCATTTATTTTGGGTGGTTTTATCGGTCTTGAACGTCAATTGCAGCGTCGTGCAGCAGGCTTGCGAACACATATTTTAGTCTGTTTGGGTTCTTGTCTTATAATGTTGACATCGATGTATGTTTTTGATATATATAAAGGCATAGTTTCGTTAGATCCCACCCGCATTGCTGCGGGTGTAATTACGGGTATTGGGTTTTTAGGCGCCGGCGCAATTATCAGGGAAAGTGAAGGGATAAAAGGATTGACCACCGCTGCCAGCCTCTGGGTAGTTGCAGGAATAGGTTTATCCACGGGATGCGGATTTTATGTTGCCAGTTTTTTCACCACTGCCTTGGCATTGATTGTTCTTTTATTCTTAGCTCGTATAGAAAAGGAGTTATTAGGGAAAGAGTAGTAAAATGTCTGGAAAAAAATTTGTACTTATAACCCAGCACTTATTTGCTGGGTTTGAAGCATAATTCAAATAAGTGCTGGGTTATGTGTTCATTGAAGGAGGTGAGGGATAATGGCTTTTAAGAAGAAACTGGAAGAAAAGATCCTCGATGTTGATGCATCAATGCAAGGTACTTTAAGTTTTAAAGATCCCGTAAACCTACGTATTAATGGTAAATTTGAGGGAACGTTGGAAACAAAGGGCAACTTGACCATAGGGCAAACCGCAAATGTCTTTGCTGATATTAGTGGTGATACTATTATTGTGGCAGGCAGAGTAAAAGGAAAGATAATCGCCAAAGAATCGTTAGTTCTTTTAGCAACAGCGATTGTTGAAGGTGAAATTTTTCCAGCAAAATTAAATGTTGAAGATGGCGGCATTTTTGATGGTAAATGTTCTATGGTCGGAGAATTTCTTAATTGCGAAGAACTGGCACGTTATTTGGAAGTAGAAGTAAATTCCATAGTAGAGTGGGCGAATTCAGGGAAGATTCCAGCCTCAAAACAGGGAAATGGCTGGAGGTTCGAAAGAAAATCCATTGATTCGTGGATTGCTTCGGGAAAAATTGGTAAATAAGCGAGGACGAGACTTGCGGAGCGTAGCGCCCCTAAGCCTTTGTCCAAACTCACCCTTTTCTTAAGGGTCTGTTTATCAAAAATGGCGGAAGAAAAACTTTTAACAATCAGGGAAGTTTCATTAATGCTGGGGTTCACAGAAAAGCAAGTTATGGATTTGGCAGAAAATGGCTCGATACCAGCTTATAAGGTGGGTGGTGTGTATTTAAGATTCAAACCCGAACAGATTGAAGAAGTTAGAAAAAAAAACAAGCAACATATACAACACTCACAAAAATATTTTTTAAAAGACAGAATCCTTGATTTTTTTTATTTTAATGATTTTTATATTTTTTCCATCATTATTATTTTAATAATGCTGTTTATTATATTTAAATAAATGAGCGCATAAGTTATGACCCCTCTATTAGTTGTTGGCGACATAACTTATAAGTGCGAACTTACCCCTCACTTGAGTTACTACGCAGAGATACTACTCTGTAACTGAGTGAGGGGTTTAATTCTTAAGATGCTTCGCTACCCTTGACAAAACCATTTAAAAATGAAGAAGATAAGAGTTCGGCGCAGGATATTCGGATTTCATAGCTTAGGAGAAAGTCTAAAGATTGCAGTGGCGGGCATTGTTTATCTTTTTTTATATCATCGCAATATGCGAATAATCTTTTTGGCAGGAATCGCTGCCTTCCTGTTAGGTGTATATTATAAATTAAAAGGTATTGAGTTAGTGGCGCTGTGCATTACCATAACTTTAGTATTTATAGCAGAGATGTTTAATACCGCCATTGAGATGATAATAGACATGTCCACAGGGAAATACCATATATTAATAAAACTAGTCAAAGATATTGCTGCGGGAGTTGTCTTAATTGCTTCTTTAAATGCTGTTGCCGTTGGTATCGTCTTATTTTGGAAGCGTATTTTTTAGCCAATTTAAGAACTACCTTTTTAAACGCAGATACACGCAGATTGCACGCAGATAAACGCAGATTTAAAGATTTATCTGCGACTATCCGCGTTGGATTTGCGAAAATCTGCGTTAAAATTGGGTTGAAATTATCATTTTACTAGTTGTTAAATCGCCTTGTATTTTTAGTTGAAAAAAGGAATTAAAACTTCTTTTTGAAGATGTATTTTATCTGGTTTGAACCTTCATCAAATTCCGGCCGGCCCTTCATGTTTAAAAAATCTACAGAGGTTTTTTCTTTTATGTAGTTTTCAACTTCCTTAGCCTTAAAATAAGGATAGAAAATATCTATCCCAAGAAACTCTTTCCAATCTTCTCTTAATTTTTCTTTATTCGTATCCGCAGGGGAAGCGAATGCCTGGGAATTAAACCATCTTTGGAAAAAATTGTTTTTCTTTTCGGTGAAATCTTTCGAAAAAGAGTCTACGAGGAGATCTTTCTTGAAAGACAATTCGCTTTTATCAGATTGGGACTTAAGCCACTCTTCACTATAGAAATCTTTGTTTTTTTGAGCATAGAGTGATGTAGCCAAAGTTAAAAGTAAAAAAACAATTAAAAAATTCATCCGGGAATTAAGCATCTTTTTAACCTTTTTTTGTAACCTTTTATCCTCTCAATTAAAGTATAACACATAGGCGTATTAAATTCCATCGGAGTAAGCGAATTGACTCGTATTAAATGTTACCCAAAATAAATTCTTAAGGTATCGTTGACTCATAACATTACTTTGTTAAAAAATATTTTTGTTCCCGATTATTTTTAAAATTGTTATTATCGTAAATTTTGCAAATACATAACTTACGTCATTTCAAT
>JAGUWZ010000062.1 GCA_020062065.1 Candidatus Omnitrophota bacterium | reverse complement strand
TAATTATTGTTTGAACAAATTTAACCCCTACTGATTTGCCCGAAGGACAAATCAAAACGTTGGAAGTTTCGCCTCGTAAGGGGCTTTAAGGAGAAAAAAAATGCCAAATCGCCGCGCGGCAATAAAAAGACTAAGAGTGGATAAAAAAAGACATCTGCGAAATTTAAAGATAAAAAATGAACTTAAAAAAACAATTAAGAAATTCCAGGCATTAGTGTTGGCTAAGAATGTTACTGAAGCCAAAGCACTTTTGGGAAAGGTCTATTCCTTACTCGATAAGGCCGCAAAAAAAAGAATTATCCATCCTAATACAGCTAACCGAAGGAAAGCTCGCTTAGCCAGAAAAGTTCTCAAAGGCACTGCATAAATTAACAATCAATCTCTCTAAGGCAAAAACAGGCTTAAGTCTGCCCGTCTTTATAGCAATATCGCATTGAAGCAGTAGTTTGAATTTCTTTCTTGCCTGCACAGGCTCGGTTATCTTTCTTTCCCAGCTTGCCCTCAGGCCACCCAAAATCCGCTCTGGCTTCTCCCCCTGTTTCAAAAGATGGTCCAGAATTTCAAGGCTTACCCTTACTTGCTTTAATTCTATCTGGCGGCTTAAAGCAAATACATCCAAATGCCTTTCTTCTCTAAAATGGCATACCTGGACAAATCTTTTAATCTGCTCAAAGAACTCATCCTTCGGTTTAATCTTTTCTATATCCAAAACCAAAATTATCTGGTCTTGAGGATTCCTTACATACTTAATTAGAAAATCTTTGAGTTCATCTTTTAAATCCTGCGCATTTTTTATAACCACTATCCTCTTGCCCAGTTTTAGGGGTAAAAACAAAAGCGTCTCTTGCAGCTGTTTTAAACTTATTTCTTTAGCGTATAATATATCTTTATTGAATTCTTCTGTTTCCTTCGGAAGGAATTTTTCTTTGAGTCTGTTAAGTACTATATGTTTGGAGGAACCACCTTGACCGAGAAATAAATATACAGAATTTTCTTTTTTTACCATTGTTCAACTACACGTTCGACAATCCTGCGGCTCAAATCGTCAAGCGCATCATTGATAGCCAGCTCTTCACTTTTTGCTTGGGAACCACTGACAAAATAGATGGCATCGCCAGTAAAATTTTTTTCTTCCCATACAAGCTTATCTTCCTTTCTATCCCAGAGGCTTAAATTAGCTATCAAATTAATGCGATATTCTTCTACCTCATCATTATCTGTATATCTTAAGGGGTCTCGGCGGAACTCTACAAGTTCTCCTTTTAAAATTAAATCTGCTGAATCTTCGGCAACAGGTCTAACATTGCCGTCAAAAAGAAATTTATTTATCACAGACCTGGTAATATCAGTTTCCAGCATGGGTTTATACACCTTGTATCTGGTTGCAGTATTTGTCTCCCTGGTAATATCTATCTTATTAAGAAAAGGTTTTATGTATATAGTCCTGAACTTATCCTTTATCATTGAACGTGTGGTGTAACCGCAAGCCGAAAAAAGCAGGCTACAGGCCACAAGTTGTAAGCCAAGAATCAACCTTGGTTTCATTTACCCCTCCAATGAGCACATAACTTATGGAGCACGAAGTGCAACATAAGTTATAAGTGCGAATTTTTTGCCTTCGCTAAAGCTTCGGCGGACAAGGAATCCCGCAGCTTTCTTTAATTCAAGTAGTTAGCCTAAGAACTTGGATACAGAGAAAGGTGCAGGACAAATTCAGCCAACGACTTAGCTTCACTAATGTTCGCTAAGTCGGGGCTTCATTTGACCTTTTCCATTATCTTTATTCTCTCTAAGGATCTCGCTGCCCAAATGCTCGCAGGATGATTATCCATTATATCATTATAGTAAATCCTGGCTGCCTGGTAATCCTTTTGCTTTTCATAGAAACGCGCAATGTTATAATTAGTCTGGGCTTCTTTTTCCTTTAACTCCTGGATATTTTTCTCTGCCTCTTCAGAAAGCTTCAGGTCGGGATTGTTTTTTACAAACTCTTCAAACTTCTCTTTCGCTTCTTTAGTTGCTCCCTGGTCATAATCCGGGCTTTTAGATAATTTTGCCCGGGTGGAAGCAATCTGGAACTTTGCCGCTTGAACCCATTCACTTTCTGGATAATTGGTAACCACTTTACTAAACGCCTCTTCTGCCTCATAGTAAAGCCTTAAGCCTTTTAATACTAACCCCAATTTATATTGCGCCTTGGCAGCCAAAGGGCCGTAGGGAGCATTTTCTACTATCTTTGTAAAAATCTCAAGCGAAGGATTCTCCCCAGACAAAGTCGCTCCCAGCGTTTTAGGTTTTGCCCCTGACATAAATGCCTCGGCAATCTTATATTCGCGCTCATTTATCTCCGCAATTCTTTCGGAAAAAGGATATTTATCTATTACCTTCTGGTATTCCTGGTAAGCCTTATATAAATCACCCTGTGTTTCTTCTATGAGTCCAAGGTAATACTGGCTATCTGCCGCTTCAGCAGATTTAGGATAAGCCCTGAGATTTTTTTTGAATTCGCGCTTTGCCTCTTCGTAACTTTTAATATCAAAGAGGCTTTTAGCAAAATCAAATTGTTCTTTCGGGGAAGGCCTGACTGTTGTCTTGGGGTTTACCCACTTGCCGGTTTTAGGCGTCCAGATCCAATAAGGATAGACGCGCTCAAGTGAAAGTCCCAGAAATATCAACATAAAAATAAAAATCAGAATTCGCCGTTTCATAATAGCTTAAATTTAACATATCTGGCAGGTTTTGTCAATTGAATTAAGGGAGGGGCGATTCAACCAACGATTCAACCGCGTAGGTTGAATTAACTTAGTTGCAATTTTAACTCTTAAAAAGGTTATCTGGATTTCCCACTGGCTCAATCTTGATAATCTGAAAGCTAAAGCCTTGGAAGTTTGCGGGGTCAATGGATGGCAGGTTCTTAAAGATAACAGGTGAACTTGCGCTATTTCCTTTGATTTCCATATTTAAAGCAGCGGGGTTAAGGTCAATACCACCTGGGTCTGAGACTGCTGAAGAGGAAGTTTGGGTTGTTTGTTGTTGAGGATGGCTATTATTTAATATTACAGGAGAGCGCATAGGAGTGGGTTTATTATAAGCAACTGTATCAGCTAAGAAATTGCTAGGATCCTGAGGTTTAGAAGAGCCAATAAGTTCATAATATGCCTTAAGAAAACGCATAATCTCCTCATGAGGAAAGGTATAACAAACAAATTCATCGTAAGCTCCAAGCTCTTTTTGCGCCATCTCTTTAAATTCTGACCAAGATATATCTTTTCCGCTAAGGATTGCTTCATTAAGCATCTCTAAAAGTAGACTATTTATTTTCCATTGTCCTATGTTTTTGGTGCCTAAGAATTGTGCATCTTTAGCTCTGTTTAATATGTCAGCAATATTAGGATACCCCCTACTACAAGAACCTAAAAAAACAATTACAGTATCTTTGGATATCTGCTCAATGGTTTCGTCAACATCAAAACTATAGCCACGATGCGCAACAATTTGGGGACTTATACCTTTTTGTTTAAATAATTCTTGGATGGCTTCTTGGCCTTCTTTTTGAGTTTCAGGTTTATTGGCATAGATTTCTATTGTTTTTCCATTTTGAGTTTTTGAGATAATAAGATAACTTTCATGGTCTTCTATGGTCCATCCATTTTTTTCACACAAAGAGCGAAAAGATTCTAAGTCTTCATTCTTATAAAACAAGTGCAGTTGACGATTAATTCCACCCTCAGTAAATAGCTTATCCTGAGTAACCTTTGTAATCTCAGGAAGATGGTATTTTTTAGCCATCTCTTCAAACCAATCCTTATCTATTGTTGCCTTTTCTGCAAAGACTGAAGCTAATAAACCATAGAGTGTATATGCAGGTTCGTTATTCTCTTTTTCTGTCCTTTGGAACTCTTCTTTAATTATCTTTTCGAGTACCTTTAAAACCTCAGGGTCTTCTAATATCTTAATAGTATCAGCAATGACTACTGCTTGAGAAAGCATATCTTCTTCTGTTTCTTCTTTATCAATTCCTTGGATAACCTTTTTTAAAAGGTTAATTTGGGGGTCTACCTCTATAGTCTTTAACATAGTATTTAAAAATTCATCTAACCTGCCAAAACTGCTTAAAAGCTCAATAAAATCTCTAAAATTAAGATAACCTACCTCCTCTAAGAGCTTATCCCAACTAATGCTCTGTTCTTCCATCCTTTTCAATAACTGGTTATAAAGATAAGTAAAATCTGCTATTGTTATTTCTTCTCTTTCATCTTCTTCTTTTCCATAGGTAAGTAGGATATAATAAAGGTTTTTAGGAGTAAAATCCTTTACTATGGCAAAGCGAATTTCATCTGGCTCATCATGTTGCTCGCGTATCTGTAGAGCTATCTTTGAGACTACATAGGATAATACTCTTTCTGTTGTTTCAAATCTTTCTTTGGCTAAATCTATTAAAGTATCAAAAGCAATAGAAGAACCAAGACTTGCAAGACAACCTAATGATCTAATTGCCGTATCTATTGCCTCAATTTCTTTATCTTGGTTTAATTTAATAAATTCTGTGAGTTTAGCGCTGATTTTATTGATTGTAGATGGTTTAATGGGATAACCAAGATACTTAAGGCCTATTAATGTCAAAGTCAATTCTTCCATCTCTCCAATTCCACATTTTTCTAATTTTTCTTCGATTAAT
>JAGUWZ010000100.1 GCA_020062065.1 Candidatus Omnitrophota bacterium | reverse complement strand
TTAAATCGCCTCTTTTTATCTTTCATAGTTAATGAGCCCAGACTGATGAGATCCTTTTAGGATAAGCCCTCGGGGAGAAAATAGAAAGAAAAATGCTCCGCGGGCTCACGGTTCAGTTATTTGGTCGCAGTCTGTGCTGCCTTGCCTACTTTTTTCTTTACATATTCACCCAGAAAACGAATACCTTTGCCTTTGTAAGGTTCAGGGGGACATAGGGCGCGTATTTCCGAAGCCACTTCCCCCACCTTTTCTTTATCAATTCCCGTCACAACAATTTGTGTCTGTTTAGGAGAAGTTATCTTTATACCCTCGGGTATCGGAAAAACAGCCGGGTGAGAAAAACCCAACTGCATATTTAAATTATCACCCTGAATCTGCGCCTTATAACCTACACCGATGATTTCCAGTTCCTTAGTGTATCCTTCAGTAACACCCTTAATCATATTAAAAATTAATGCCCGGATTAAACCCTGAAGAGATTTATCCTGAGCCGTATCAGATATACGCTTTACCAAGATTTGATTGTCTTTTATCTCCAAACTTATCCGATTAGGCAGGCTACGCTTAAGTTTTCCCTTACTGCCTTCCACAAAAACGCTGTTATCTTTTACTTCAACCACGACGCCCTTTGGTATAACTATCGGTTTTCTTCCTATGCGTGACATTAAACTGACCTCATTTTCAATAAGTGCGAATTTAATCCCGCAGTTTTCTTTCGTAAAAATTGAATACCTTGAATACAGAGAAAACTGCGGGGTAAGTTCGGCCAAATAAGTTAGCTTCGCTATCGCTCGCTAAGTTGTGGCCTCGCTTACCAAACGTATCCGATTACCTCTCCGCCTATTCCTTGGACTTTCGCTTCTTTATCAGTAAGTATGCCCTTAGATGTGGAAATAATAGCTATTCCCTTTCCCCTTAATACCCTAGGGATTTTATCTCTTTTAACATAAATGCGTAAACCCGGTCTTGATACACGCTTAATTGTCCTTATAGCAGATTTATTTCCTGTATATTTTAAATAAATCCTTAAAATCCCCTGTTTCTTATCCTCTATTAATTTATAATTATCAATGTAATTCTCCCTTTTTAAAATTTCCAGAATCTCTCCAGACCTCTTGGAAGCGGGAACATCCAAATTCTCTTTCTTCGCCATTATAGCATTACGTATCATTGTGAATGTATCGGCAATCAAATCTGTTCTCGACATTTGTTTCCTCTTTTTTTACACTGCTGATCAGATGTTAATCAGCGATCATCTGCGTTTCTCATCTCTCTTTATCTGGGTTTTCATTACCAGCTTGCCTTTTTAATCCCGGGGATTAAACCCTGCCACGCCAATTCCCTAAAACATATACGGCAAAGTTTGAATCTGCGTAAAAATCCTCCGGCTCTGCCGCAAATAGGACAACGGTTATATCCTCTGGTGGAGAATTTGGGTGTTCTTTTCCATCTTTGAATCTGTGAAGTTTTAGCCATTGCTATTCCTTCTCTCTAAAGGGCATACCAAATAATCTCAATAGTTCTCTTGATTGCTCTTTGGTTTTGGAGTTTTTAATCACAAATACTATATCCATACCCTGTGTCCGGGTAATCTTGTCATATTCTATCTCAGGAAAAATATTCTGCTCAGTTATCCCCAGGGTGTAATTACCTGCTTTGTCAAAAGAATCTGAGGACACTCCTCTAAAATCACGGATGCGTGGAAGGGCAATAGCTATCAATCTATCTATAAATTCGTACATCTTTGCCTTACGCAACGTTACTTTACAACCAATAGGATTGCCTTTTTTTATTTTAAAGTTTGAAATTGCCACTTTTGCCCTTCTGGTAATCGGCTTCTGTCCTGTTATAATGGCTAATTCTTCCATAGCCTTATCTAAAATTTTTACATCCTGCAACGCTTCTCCCACACCCATGTTAATCACAATTTTTTCCAAGCGCGGCACAGCAAATCGGTTTTTTAGGTTAAATTTCTCCATCATCTGGAGTGCAATTTCGTTTCTATATCTTTCTAATAGTCTGGGTATCATCTCTCTATAGGCCCCTGACATTTTCGGCATATCCTTGTTTTTGTTCCATCCCTTGACTCTCTAAATCTAACCCGGGCAGGCTGATTGCAGTTTTTACAAAAAACCATGAGGTTGGCAAGGCTAATCGGAGCCTCAATCTGGACAATCCCAGCCTGTTGGTCTTGGCTGGTCTGGCGTTTATGCTTTTTGACTAAATTAATACCCTCCACAATGGCTTTTTTCTTTTCAAATAAAACCTCTAAGACTTTGCCTTTTTTGCCCTTATCTTCGCCCTTAATAACCTGCACTATATCTTGCCGTTTTATCTTAAACATTAAATAAGCCCACGACCCAGCACTAATTTCACGCTATCAAGTTGAAACTAGAGAAATAAGTGCTGGGTTATGCCCTCACTTAAATAACCTCCGGGGCTAAAGATATAATCTTAGTAAAATTCTTTTCCCTCAATTCTTTGGCCACAGGACCAAATACGCGAGTGCCCCTCGGATTCAACTGCGGGTCTATAAATACAATTGCATTACGGTCAAATCTTAATATTGAGCCGTCAGCACGTCTTATCGGCCCTCTTGTCCTTACCACAACAGCCTTGGCAACCTCACCCTTCTTTACAACTGCATCGGGTGAGGACTCTTTCACATTGACATTAATAATATCTCCTAACTGCGCATAGACACTGCCTTTGCGCCCCAACACACAAATCATCGCCGCTCGTTTGGCGCCGGTATTATCTGCCACATCTAAAATAGAACGTAGTTGTATCATTTAAGTTCTTCTTTCAATTCAATCTGCGCCGCTTCTGATTTTTTAATAATCCCGACCAATCTGAAATTTTTTTCTTTGGATAACGGCCTGGTAGCTACAATTTTTACAATGTCACCGATTTTAGCGCTATTTTTCTCATCGTGGACTTTAAATCTGTTGTATCTCTTGATAATCCGACCATATTTCGGATGTTTAGCTTCCCGCATTATGCGTACGATTATTGTCTTTTGCATCTTATCGCTTATAACTCTGCCTATTAACTCTTTAGTTTTTGACATTGGGATTGCCTTGCCTTTCGTTCACCCCGTTAGAAACTGTTATGCAGCAGTTATGTTGCTTGGGTGTTTCTAACAGAGTTCAAAATAGTCTTTATACGCGCAATATCTTTTTTGATATTAGAAAACATATGCGGCTTATCAACCCTGCCCGTATAACGCTGTATATTAAGTTTAAATAATTCTTCTTTTAACAACTTTTCTTTCGCTGCAAGTTCTTCTATGCTAAGATTTCGCAACTCTTTTATTTTCATTCTGCTTAAATCCTTTTGTTTATTATACAGTTGTCCTGGTTACAAATTTTGTTTTAAAAGGTAGCTTATACGCAACCAACCTAAAACACAAACGGGCATATTCCTCAGGGATCCCTCCCAGTTCAAATAAAATCCTGCCCCTTTTTACAACACAAACCCAATGGTCAATTTCACCCTTGCCTTTTCCCATACGTACTTCTGCGGGTTTTTTAGTTATTGACTTATCAGGAAAAACCCTAATCCAGAGCTTTCCGCCTTTGTGTAACTGCCGGGCCAAAATCACGCGGCAGGCCTCAATCTGAGTATTTTTAAGCCAACCGTTATCCAATGACTTTAATCCAAATTCGCCAAATACTACATTTGAACCACGGCTAGATATCCCCCGACGCTGTCCTTTTAACAATTTACGATACTTAACTCTCTTGGGCAAGAGCACCATTTTAAATCCCACCCCTCTACCAACTTAGGCAGTGATAGCGGTAACTGTCTGCTCGGTCTTTTTTAAATTTTCTTCAATTTTCTTTTTGGAAAGGATTTCACCTTTATAAAGCCAAACTTTAATCCCGATTAAACCATAAGTGGTCAAACTCTCGCAAAAACCATAATCTATATCAGCCCGTAAAGTCTGCAGTGGCACTTTGCCTTGTTTATAAGTCTCTGTTCTACACATCTCCGCCCCGTCCAATCTACCTGCAGCGCTTATCTTTATTCCTTTGGCTCCCTGCATCATTGATTGCTCCATTGCCCGTTTTACCGCTCTACGAAATGCCACTCTTTTTTCAATCTGGAATGCGATATTCTGTGCCACCAGTTGCGCATCCAGACCTGGCGCTTTTATTTCCTCTATATCTATACTAACTTCTTTCTTAACCATGTCATTTAACTCTTCCCGCAAACGTTCAATATCAGCGCCGTGACGGCCAATGATTATACCTGGTCTTGCTGATAATATGCTGATTTTAACTTTCTCGGTCAACCTTTCTATTATAACTTTAGAAATCGCCGCCTGTTTAAATTTCGAGATGATGTATTTTCTGATTTTATAGTCCTCTTCTATAAAACGGGCGTAATCTTTAGGATTGGCAAACCACCGACTCTGCCATGTCCTGATAATTCCTATTCTTTGTATAAACGGCTGAACTTTTTGGCCCATGTCCCCTCGCTTTGTTCGGGAGTAAACAGATCACAGAAAATATTCCTTTGTTTTTCTCTGTTCTCTCTAAGATACTCTCTAATCTTATTATTCCCGATTATTAGTTTTTTAGCCAATTTAAGAACTACCTTTTGAACGCAGATAAACGCAGATTACACGCGGATATACGCAGATTTAAAGATTTATCTGCGAAAATCTGCGTTGGAT
>JAGUWZ010000055.1 GCA_020062065.1 Candidatus Omnitrophota bacterium | reverse complement strand
TTAATAGCCTAGAAGACTATATTACTTTAGATCCTTCGGCTCTTGGCCTTAAGGATCAAGAAAAGTTTTTAGGTTAAAACTTTTCAAATTAAAGTTAAAGGAGCATAAAATGGATGCTAAAAATAAAAGAAGCGTTATTTTACTCGGTCATGCCCAATCAGGTAAAACCACTTTGGCTGAAGCCTTAGTTTTTCGCTGTGGGGCAATCTCGCGCAAAGGCACAATCGCTGAAGGCAATACGGTAAGCGATTATCACTGGGATGAAATTGAACGCAGGTCTTCCATTAACGCCAGTTTCCTGTATTGCGATTACCAGGATAGCCGTATACAAATAGTGGATACGCCGGGTTTTGCCGATTTCTACGGTGAAGTGCTTGCCAGTATTCACGCAGTAGATAATGCTATTCTAGTAATTGATGCTAATGCAGGTGTGGAAGTAGGCACAGAAAAGTCCTGGGCATTAATCGAAGAGATGAAGCTGCCAAGAGTAATTTTTGTTAATAAGATAGATAAGGAAGGGGTGGACCAGAATAAGGTTGTTAGTGAGATAAGAAATACTCTTTCCAAAAAAGCGCTCGTCTTAAATTCAGCCACTCTTGAGGAACTTATGGAGCCGGTTGCAGAAAGCGATGATGTTCTTTTGGAGAAATATTTATCGGAAGGAAAACTTTCCCCTGAAGAAATCAGCAACGGTCTGCGTAAGGCTGTTTCGAATGCCTTGGTCTTCCCGATAATTTTTGGTTCAGCGGTTAATGATAGAGGCATAGATGAACTCCTTAAGGCAATAAAAGATTACCTGTCCACTCCAGAACAAAGAACTCATTTTGAAATCCAAGAAGGAGAAGTTGTTCCTAGCGATAACAGCCCATTTTCTGCCTTTGTATTTAAAAGTATTTTTGATCCGTATGTGGGACAATTAAGTTTGGTGAGAGTTTTTTCCGGAAAATTAACTGCCAACACTACCTTTTATAATCTTACTCAGAAGACTACAGAGCGTTTTGGAAACATATATATTTTACAGGGCAAAGAGCAAAAAACCCTAGAGCGAGCCAGTTCTGGCGACATCGTGGCAATTCCTAAATTAAAACAAACGCAAACCTCTGATTCTTTAGCCGAACAAGAGCATCCAGTTATGTTTAAGTCTTTAGTTTTTCCTGAGGGGATGATGTCTGCTTCAGTAAAACCGCGTTCCCGTCAGGATGAAGAAAAAATTTCTCAGGCCTTAACAAAATTGACGGCTGAAGACCCCACATTCAAAGCAAAGTTTGACCCGGAAACAAAAGAGATGATTATCTCTGGCTTGGGAGATTTACATTTAAACATAATGATCGGTAGACTTAAAAAAAGATTCAATGTTGAAGTGGATCTGGGAACGCCAAAGGTGCCTTACAAAGAGACCATAACCAAGACTGCTAAGGTTCAGGGAAAATATAAACGTCAGTCTGGTGGTAGAGGCCAATATGGCGATGTATGGATTGAGGTGCGTCCTTTGGAACATGGGAAAGGTTTTGAGTTTATAGATAAGATTGTTGGTGGGGCAGTACCCAAAAACTATATTCCGTCGGTTGAAAAAGGAGTGAAGCAGGCAATGTCCGAAGGAGCCATTGCCGGATATCCAATGGTGGATATACAGGTAATATTTTACGACGGTTCTTTCCATGAAGTAGATTCATCTGATATGGCTTTTCAGATTGCCGGAGCCATGGCTTTAAGAAAGGCAGCTTTAGCGGCAGGGCCAGTGTTGTTGGAGCCGATAATGGAGGTAGAGGTGTTTATTCCTGACGAATATCTCGGTCAGGTTTCCGGAGATTTGAATTCGCGTCGTGGCCGGCCTATGGGGATGGACTCAAAAGGTAAGCTTCAGGTAGTAAAAGCAATTGTGCCTCTATCAGAGATGTTCTCCTACGGAAATGACCTGCGTTCTATGACCCAAGGAAAAGGTAGTTATGTTATGAAATTCTCGCATTACGAGCAGGTGCCGGCAAAAATTGCCAATCCGATTATAGCCGCATTCCAAGAGCAGCGCAAGGCAGAAGAAGAATAGTAAAATGGAAGACTCCCCCCTGATAAATCAAGGGGGGTCTTTTCCTTGTATAGTTCCCAGGCTCCTGCGGAGGTCGGAGGAAAGTCATCATCTCAGCAGCAGAGGAGATTTTTAAAAATGAA
This sequence comes from Candidatus Omnitrophota bacterium, assembly GCA_020062065.1. GTDB lineage: Bacteria > Omnitrophota > Gorgyraeia > Gygaellales > Profunditerraquicolaceae > JAGUWZ01. Next base: position 739 of record JAGUWZ010000055.1, on the reverse strand, counting down.
AATCGGCGTTTTAGGGACGGATATTTTTGCGCAGGGAAGAGTCAATATTATTGACGAGCGAATCAAGACCCTGAAACAAATGTTTAATTCCGCCAAAGAAGTTTATATCCAGGCTGAGATTGTTACCGAGGAGGCAAAACTCTTAGAGGCAGATGGTATTATTGCTACCGAAGGGGCAAAACTTGACCTCATCGTGCACGATATGGAATTTGTGGAGACGAGACTCTTGCGAGCTACGGATGAGGATGAAAAAAACCTATTAAATAAATTGAGGGGACAATTGGACAAAGAAGGGTTTCTTGTTGATGTTTCTTTAAACCAGGAAGAGAAAAAACTGATTTGCGGTTATTCTCTTTGGTCTATCAAGCCGGTTTTTTTGGCAAAACAAGAGGATTTAGAAGATAGGAATAATCTTCTCTTTTTAGCGTACGCCCATTTTGGCTACATCAGCTTTTTCACGGCCGGTGAAAAAGATGCCCATGGCTGGTCAATCAAAAAAGGCACAACCGCTTATGAGGCCGCAGGCAGCATCCATAGCGATATTCAAAGAGGTTTTATTCGAGCCGAAGTGATCAATTTTAAAGATTTAGTCAATGATGGAGGATTATCAAAAGCCAGGGCCAATAATCATCTGCGTCTGGAGATGAAAGATTACATGGTCCGGGATGGAGATTATCTGCTTATCCGCACCAATAAATAGTTATTACTGAAAAACCCAGCAGTAGCTTGATTACACAGA
>JAGUWZ010000004.1 GCA_020062065.1 Candidatus Omnitrophota bacterium | reverse complement strand
TTGTAAAGGACCTTGCAAAGCCAAGATATCCTCTAAAGAAAACCAACAAGCCAAACCAAAATAGTTAAAGATAAGTAAAAAGAATAAATAAGTAAGGACAATGTCATCAAGATGGTCCTTGTAATCCTTACCATATAGCCTTTGCATATTACTGCGGATTCTTGCTGCTATTGCCTTATCATCATAACCTGAGCTAATTACTAAATTAGCTTCTCCTTCAAACAGCTTATCAATTATATTCCTTAAAAGCTCCCAAAATGAACATCTACCACCTAACCAATTGTTAAGTGATAGCTGTATCTCATCTTGACGAGTAACGCGGTCAAAGCCCTGTTTAAGTAAAGCATTATATTGCGCATACCCATATGCCTCGGCATTAAAATAACATATAAGCCCTAACTCATTAGCATATCTTCTTACTTCTTGGATAATCTCCTCAAAGAACTCTTTATTATTTTGCGGCCATTTTAAATCAAATTTACCTAATCCATATTTTCTTCGCTCTTCTACTAAAACTGAGTATAAATGGGCATTTGTGGCAAAATAAGCTAAATCACATCTAAACTCAATTTTTTTCTTTCCTTCTCTATATGCCTTCTTTACTTTGCGTTTAAGATAATTTATGTAGGCTTGGCGCAATTGTGGGTTAAGTAAGTCAGGAAATGCCTGGTCTACGTGCACACCCAGCCCTTTGACATGGGCAACAAAAACCCTTATCGGAAAACCATCCTTGTCTTTTGTATGCACAAGAAAACAATCACTATATTGAGGATAACTAAACAACCACCTATCTACTTTATCATCTAATTCTTCTCCTGCTGTCAGTGACTCTTTTTGCTTAGAAAGTTGCTCTTCTATCCAATCAACCTCAGACTGTGGCACAACCTTATGAAAGAAATACTCATAACCTATATCTAAAACTGATTCTAGAGACATCCAAAGAATAAGGTCATATATATCTGTAGCTGCTAAGCCTCGTATTCTCTCATCTAATTGTATCTCTAACGCATCCCCAGAAGCAGGGTCTCTAAGTCGTCTATATTTTGGAGAGAAGTTATTACCAAAATAATCACCTAAATACACCTTATCTAATCCTATCTCTATTAAAGAGTCATATCTTTTGTAGTAAGGGTGGCAGCAAATCACTGCTACTTGACCTTTATAGGAGATTTTGATAAACTTTTGTCCCTGTATACCTTCTTTATGTAACTCACAACTAAACTCACCCACCGTATGCCCACCAGTCAAGTAAACATCTTCACCAATAATTTCTTCTATTTGTTTCAATCTCTTTTTGGCTTTTTTGCTATCAAAGATAATCTTGCTTATACCATTTTTATCTGGCTTTCCTATTTCTGCGCCTAAATTTATTAAATCAATAATTGTAGCAAAAGAAAAAACCCTTGTTTTTCCTGTAAGCTGTTTTTCTATTTTGGAATATCTCTTGTATAATTTATAATATTTAGCCTTTATCTCTTTTAATTTTCTATTTATAACTTCTGAAGTGTCTTTTGTCTGATGTAAAGATTCTAAGGATTCTATATTAAAAATTTCTCTTTTTGGATCTATTTTATCTAATGCTAAAGTAATCTGCTGTTTAGGTATATTATGCCAATAATCACTTTCTAATGCTTTCTTAATTATCCTTGCTATATCTTTTAATCTCTGCTCAATCTTTTCTACTTCAATAAATAAACCTACATCTATATCCTCTTCTTTTAGCAATAATTCTTGTCTTGCTTTATAAGGGCCTAAGCGAATATAGACTCGCCCTATCTTATCTCCTTGATAGTTCCGCGGATAACGATAAGTAGGTTGACCGTCTTCTGTAAGGTCTTTTAAGCAATAAATCTTTTTTAATTCCTCTAACCCTATTCCCATGCGCCGTAATAATGGTCGAGGTATTCGGATCCTACCACTAACCTCTTCATTTAAAGAAGCTCTTCTACAAACTACAATCACCCATCCCTCTTTTTGCTGCTCTATAAATACAGCCATTCCAAAAGGCGCTTGGATCTTCTCCTGTATAATGAGTCTCTGCGACTCGTGAGGATTCAATTCTACAGGCAGACCTTCTTGCTTTAAGTTTCTTCCCTGATAAGCAACCTCATCTTCATAAATCTCTTTTGTCTCTTGATTGATTACTACATAAATAACCTCATCTTCAATCTGACTGTAAATAAAATCAGGTAAATCAATAAGCTCTTTAATCTTTGTATCTGTGGGATTCTCTAAATAAAGACTCATTTCTTTTTCAAACTGAACCAAAAGAGAACCCTTCTTAAAACCACTCTGAACAATAGGCGAGGCGGTAGTTTCAGTGCGCTTTGCTCTGTGAATTCCCTCCACCGGCGAGGCAGCGCTGAGCTGTTTCACCGGCGAGGCGGAGACTCTCATATCATCTTGACATATGATTGAAACAATGGTATATTCGTATCTATGAAGTTTATCTACACTAAACATGCTAAACTTAGGATAAATCAAAGAGAGCTCTCTAAAAAACAAATAGAAGGAACTGTCATAAACTCTAATAAAATATTGTATAGTTTCAAAGGGCGCCTCATCGCTCAAAGGAATTTCGGAACTAAAACACTTGAGGTTATCTATAAAAAACTCAATGGGGTCATAGTTATTATTACCGCTTATTATCTTAAGGAGGCATAAATGGAAATCAGGTTCGATCAAGAGGCAGATGCATTGTATATTCAATTCCAGACTGGCAAGGTTAAAGAAACACTTAAACTGCGTGATGGAATTCTTGTAGATATTGATAAAAAGGGGAGACTCTTCGGAATAGAGATTCTCGATGTGAGTCAACGAATTCCAATCAAAGAGTTGGGACACTTGGACATCAGTCTCCCTGTTCACGCTCACGCTTAACCGTCCCCCATTACCGACCCTCAGCAAAAACAATCCAACTCTATTGGTTAAAGAATCCACCGGCGAGGCGGCGCTGATTCGATCTGCCGACGAGGTGGCGAGGTGTCCCTCAACATATCCTGTAGCGAGCTCATATAATTCTTGACTTATATCTGAATATGCTGTATTTTTATAATGAGGAGGTAATAGATGTTGAGACATTTCAAAGTAATCATTGAGCCAGAAACAGAGGGTGGATATTCTGTCCATGTACCTGTTCTTCCTGGTTGCGCCTCTCAAGGCGAAACCATAGAAGAAGCGATTGCTAATATCAAAGAGGCTATTGAGCTGTATCTTTGGTCTCTTAAGGATGATAATCTGCCTATACCTGAATCTGATGTTGAAGTGGAGTTGAGAGAGGTTGAAGTTTCCATATAACAAATGACTAAGCTGCCTCGGATATCCGGTAAGGAGGTTATCCGTGCCTTGCAAAAGCACGGATTTTTCATTAAACGGCAGAGTGGCTCCCATGTAATACTTAGGCATCAGACTGACTTTATAAGGCGTTGTATCGTTCCTGTCCACGGCTCTAAAACCATCAAGCCAGGGACTCTTCAATCTATTCTTAAAGGCGCAGGTATTACTGTAGAAGAATTTACCAAACTCCTTAAATAATAATCTTATAGACTTATCTATATCCTTCATCTGAGTAGCCCTATCTTCTTCCACCTGCGATGTGGCAATTTTAACTGCGTTGGAGGTCTCACCTCCAACACGACGATGGACTAACTCCACCGGCGAGACGGCGAGGCGTATCTGAGTTAAGGCTTCCAACTTAGAAGGGTGTCCCCTTAGGGAACGTCCCCCTCTGGTCCCAATAGACCAAAGACCAAAAACCGAAGACCAAAGATTTATATCGGTATAATCTACTTCCTTCTGTGTAATCTGTAATTCTAATCTGTGTTCTCCGCGGTTAAAACCAAACTGCAGGCTATGTTGGCTTGACAGAATTCCTAAGATATGGTATTCTTCATGGAGGAGGTAAGTAAAATGAGAAATCAAGAATTGATTGAGAAACACATTGAGGTGATCCCTGGAGTCCAACATGGTAGACCCTGCATTAAAGGGAGGCGCATACCTGTTTATGTAATCTTGGAGGCCTTGGCTACCGGAATGGATGTTGAAGCCATTAAAAAAGAGTTCGCTCCCATAACTACTGAAGACATCAATGCCTGTATTCTTTATGCTGCTCTTTTGGCTGATGAGCAAGAATTGATACCGCAAGCTATTTAATAATAAACGATGAAATTTCTCATTGATGCTGATTGTCCCCGAAGTATCGCAGGTTCTCTTAAAACCTTGGGTCATGAAGTCATTGATATTAGAGACACCAACCCCAGAGCTTCTGACCAAGGAATCTACGACTTCATAAAGAAAAACTCTCTTATTCTCATTACTCGTGACACTGACTTTGGCAACATCCTGCGGTATCCAGTAACTACTCGATGCGGGATTATCCTTCTGCGGGTATATCTTCTTTCGGTTCGTGAAATCATCTCTATTATTGAAGATCTGCTCTCTCGTCTCCCCAAAGAAGTTCTTGTGGGAAGTTTGATTATTGCCCAAAAAGGACGCTATAGAATTCGCAAGGCCTAAACTCCTTTTTTCTATATCCTCCACAGCCGAGGCGGCGGCGTTTATGCAATTTGAATTTGGAAACTGTTTCCGATTGAATCGGAAGAATCGGAAACAGTTTTCCGATTCAATCGAGACAATGGGATTTTGTTTTTGAATACGGACCGGCGAAGCGACGGCTTTATTAGCAGATAGTGTATAGCGGATGATTGGGGGCACATTCCATTTATTCACCCCCGAAGCGGCGGTCTTTCGCTTATTGCATATGGCATATCGCATATCGAACAAAACGAACTTCCACAGTTCGCAGGCCAAAACAAAGCTCTTGACAAACGCTATTCCATAACGTAAACTTAATAATGTAAGGTAAAGGAGAAAAGAATGCAAATAGAGAAAATTGAAGATATTAAAAAGAGAATTAAGAATGAGTGGTTGCTGATTCGGGTTACCGAGTATGACAAGACTACCTCTACAAGCAAAAAAGGCAGGCTTATTGCCCACAACCCTAACCGGGATACCATTTACAAAAAGCTTATTTCCGTAAAAGGCAAATCGCCTGTGCTTGTTGATTATTCTGAGCATAAACCGTCTAAGGATATTGCCGTAATCTTTTATATCTATGCCTGAATACCCTCTTAAATCTGATTCGGGTGTCATTATCCTTGAAGTCAGCTTAATAAGTAGAAATAACAGGATTATTCCGCTAAAAATGGTTCTTGACACAGGCGCCAGCCTCACCACTGTGCCTTTAGAAGCAGCCATAGCTATTGGCTGTGACCCTGCCAAATCAAAGAAAAGAGTAGAAATGATTACTGCCAGCGGAACTGAATATGCGCCCGTAGTAACTATACCCAAAATTAGATTTCTTAATTTTGAGCTTAAAAATGTGACTGTTATATGCCATAACCTACCTTCCCGAGCGTCTGTCTCAGGATTACTCGGCTTAAACATCCTTAAAAATTTTGATATCCTGCTTAAATTCAGTTCTAAAATCTTAGAAATCATAAAATAATCGACCACCGCCGAGGCGGAGACGAGATCGAATTCCTTGACAACGTTACTCAAATATGATATTATTTTTTCAATGCTTGAACTAACTA
>JAGUWZ010000129.1 GCA_020062065.1 Candidatus Omnitrophota bacterium | reverse complement strand
GGCTAAAACAACTCTGCAAGGTAGTATTGCTTTATTAAAACAGACAGGGTTATCGCCTGAGATTTTATGTGCGCAAGTTTGCTCAAAAGGCGGAACTACCGAGGCAGGGTTAGCAGTATTGCGTTGTACGAATTCCTTAGAAGAAGCGGTAAAAGCAGCTTTGCAGCGGGCAAGAGATTTAGCTAAACAAAGAGCCTTACCACTATCACCTACGCAGTGATAGTGGTGGTAATCAGGAGTAAAACATGGGACGTATCGGCATCATCGGCGGTAGCGGTTTATATAATATTGAAGGTATCGAGGTGATAAAAGCAATAACCATGACTACTCCTTTTGGGAAGCCTTCTGATAAATTTATTATAGGTGAATTAGAAGGTAAGGAGGTTGTATTTCTACCCCGGCATGGCCAGGGTCATCGTATTTCTCCCAGCCAGATAAACTACCGGGCGAATATTTACGCTATGAAAAAATTAAGCGTAGAAAGAATTATTTCGCTTACTGCCTGCGGTAGTCTAAAAGAGGAATTCAGTCCAATGGATTTTGTAGCAATTGACCAGTTCGTAGATAGGACGAATTATGCCAGGGATATGAGTTTTTTCCCCGAAGGCATAGTGGCCCATATTGAATTTGCCCATCCTGTCTGCGAAGAATTGCGCGGACTTTTATACGAGGCAGGTAAAAACTTAAACTTAAGGATTCATAACGGCGGTACTTATATAAATATGGAAGGCCCTGCTTTCTCAACTTTAGCTGAATCAAAACTCTATCGCAGCTGGGGGATGGACGTCATCGGTATGACAAACTTAGCCGAGGCGAAATTGGCGCGGGAAGCAGAAATCTGCTATGCCACTTTGGCCGCGGTCACGGATTATGACTCTTGGCACCCGCAACACGGCAGCGTTACTATTGATATGGTAATCCAGAGTTTAAATAAGAATATTGCGAATGCGAAAAGAATACTTTTGGCAGTAATTAAGAAGATTAACCTTAAGAGAAGTTGTTCCTGTAAAGACGCCCTAAAGTATGCCATTATTACGGAGAGAAAATTAATTCCGGAAAGAGTAAAGAAAGACTTAAAGATTATTATCGGAAACTACATTAAATAAGCTGTCAGCTAAAACTGAAAGCTAAAAAATGGATTACAAAAATACTCTTAATCTGCCCAAAACTGATTTTCCAATGAAAGCTGACCTGCCCAGAAGAGAACCCCTTTTCTTAAAGAAATGGCAGGAGATGGATATTTACGGCCAGCTTCGTGAAAAATCTAAAGATAAAGAAAAATATATACTTCACGATGGTCCTCCTTATGCCAATGGCAATATCCACATTGGCCATGCCTTAAACAAAACCCTTAAAGACATCATTGTAAAATACAAGACTATGCAGGGTTTTGATTCCTCCTTTGTTCCTGGCTGGGACTGTCACGGTCTGCCTGTAGAACATCAGCTTTTTAAGGAACTCGGGATAACCAAGTATGAGATAGAACAGGTTGAGTTCCGCAAGAAAGCCTATAAATATGCCCTTAAATATGTGGCTATACAAAAAGATGAATTTAAACGCTTAGGGGTCTTCGGAGATTGGGAAAATCCGTATCTGACTTTGAGCCAGGAATACGAGGAGAAGATTGTTAGTTCTTTCTCCGCATTAGTTAAAAAAGGATACATCTATCGTGGACTTAAACCGGTAAACTGGTGTTGCAGATGTGAGACAGCATTGGCAGAGGCAGAGGTGGAATACCAAGACTATACCTCAGCGTCTATTTTCGTTAAATTTAAGTTGCAGGATAGCAAAGATTTTTCAAAAGACAGCTACTTAGTGATCTGGACCACCACTCCCTGGACATTGATTGGTAATGTTGCGGTAGCTCTGCATCCTGATTTTGTCTATTCCTATATAGAGACGCAAAAAGGTAATTTGATTATTGCCAATCTCCGTCTTGCGGTGTTATCCCAAATGGGAATTGACAAATATAAGATTGTCCGCGAATTTAAGGGAAAAGATTTAGAAGGCTTAACCTATTTTCATCCATTTGGTTTACGCAACGGCAAGGTAGTCTTAGCGAATTATGTCTCGACAGAAGAAGGGACAGGCCTGGTCCACACTGCCCCTGGCCACGGGCAAGAGGATTATCTTACGGGGATAAAGTATAAGTTGGATATGGTTATGGCTGTGGATGCAAAAGGTAATTTTGATTCCACAGCCGGTGAATTTAAAGGGCTTAATGTTTATAAAGCAAATAAACTCATTATAGATAAACTCGAGCATCTCGGTCTTTTACTCTTGGCAGATAAAATCCAGCATTCTTACCCGCACTGCTGGCGCTGCAAGAGTCCGATAATTTTCAGAGCGACAAAGCAGTGGTTTTTGAATATTGACCATAATGATTTAAGAAAACATCTGCTTGAGTCAATAAAACAAGTTCACTGGATTCCTCAGTCTGGAGAGGAAAGAATTTCCAGTATGGTGAAATTAAGACCGGATTGGTGTGTCTCACGACAGAGATACTGGGGCGTTTCTATCCCGGCATTAATCTGCAATCAATGCAAAGAGGAATTACTCGAGGCAGAGGTTATTGATAATTTTGCTAAGTTTGTAGCCAAAGAAGGTAGTGACTGTTGGTTTAAGCGAGATGTCACTGATTTTCTGACAAAGGATTTTCTTTGTCCGCATTGCCAAGGAAAAAGTTTTTCTAAAGGTTCGGACATCTTAGATGTCTGGTTTGATTCAGGTGTAAGCTACCAGGCAGTATTGAAGAAAAGACAGGATTTAGAATTCCCTTGCGCATTATACTTAGAAGGTTCGGATCAACATCGGGGATGGTTTCAATCTTCACTTATTCCGGCTATGTGCATAGATGGAAAACCTCCTTTTAAGAGCGTGTTGACACATGGACATGTTGTGGACGGCCAAGGCAGGAAGATGTCTAAATCC
>JAGUWZ010000057.1 GCA_020062065.1 Candidatus Omnitrophota bacterium | reverse complement strand
GAGATGTCCAACATATAAAGAACAGCTTAGGGAAATAAAAACACGTGATTTACACACGTATGGTTTTCTGGGTTACCCTGTGCTTCAGGCAGCGGATATCCTGGTTTATAAAGCGGATAAAGTTCCTGTGGGTGAAGACCAACTTCCGCATTTAGAACTTACTCGCGAGATTTCCCATCGCTTTAACAGCTTATATAAAAAAAAGTTGTTGCCTTATCCCGAGGCAATATTAACCAAGACCCCCAGACTTTTAGGATTAGACGCAAGAAAGATGAGTAAAAGTTATAATAATACCATTGATCTTTCTGATTCCGCCGAGACTATTAAAAAGAAAGTCCAGACTATGATTACTGACCCCAAAAGGATTAAACTGATTGACAAAGGACATCCTGACATCTGTAATGTCTATTCTTACTATGCTATTTTTGTCCCGGGTATAAAAGAGGAAGTCAGTGTCTGGTGCAGGAATGCTCAAAAAGGCTGTGCTGAGTGCAAAGAAAATCTTGCCTCCAAACTCATAGAGAAACTTAGCCCCTTTCATAAAACAAGGCAGGAATTACTCAAAGATAAAGATAAGATTAAAAGGATTCTAAAAGAAGGGAATGAGAAGGCGCATAGTGTTGCCTCTAGGACGTTAAAAGAAATAAGAACTGTGCTGGGTATATAAGTTATAAGAACCTCTAATTCAACCTACGCGGTTGAATCGGTTAAGGGGTATATGAGCTATAAGATAAAATTAGAAGTATTTGAAGGTCCCGTGGATTTACTTTTATATCTGGTCAAAAGGGATCATTTAAATATTTACGATATTCCAATAGCCCGCGTTACAGAGCAGTATCTGGTTTATCTGGAACTGATGAAATTTCTGGATTTGAATATTGCCGGCGATTTCTTAGTGATGGCAGCAACCCTGATGCAGATTAAATCCAAGATGTTGTTGCCAGCGCAGGAGTCAGGAGAAGCACAAGAGGCAGGGGTTGATCCTCGGGAAGACCTCGTCAGACAGCTATTGGAATATGAAAGGTTTAAAGAGATAGCCGAAGAATTAAGAAAGAAGGAAGAGAAGCAGCAGGATATATTTAAGCGGCCGAAACCAAAAACAGGACAGATACCTGCTCCAGGCGCGGCTTATTTTGAGGCAGGCATATTCGATTTAATCAATGCCTTTTCGAAAGCGCTGGAAGAGACCCCCAAGGATTTATTTTACGACATTATCAAAGATGAATTTACCATTGAAGAAAAGATTCACGACATCCTGCATTTTTTATTGCTTAGAACTTCAGTGACTCTTTCTGAATTTTTCGCTCAGGCAAAAAACAAAATGGAGATAATCGTTACCCTCCTGGCAATATTGGAATTAATCAGGTTGAAAGAGATTATCGCCTATCAGAAGGAATTATTTGGAGAAATAGAGATTCTAACAAACCAGGAAAATATTATCCCCTATGACCAAAGAAAGACATGAGCTCGGTTAAATTCGCTAGCAATACAGATACCAAGATTAACTCCATAAAGACCAAGTCGGGATTTAGAAAAGATGCCTCCCTGCCGTATATACTGCGCGATGTCGGAGAAACAGAAGAAGACGTAGTTTTAAATATATCTCTTCGTCCGACTAGGCTTTCAGAATTTATTGGCCAGAAAGACACCATTGGTAATTTGCGAATCTGTTTGACTGCGGCAAGGGAAAGGAAGGAGGCTTTAGAACATATTCTTCTTTCCGGTCCGCCTGGTTTAGGCAAGACCTGTCTTGCCCGCATCATCGCCCATGAAATGCATTCTAAGATTACCGCCACTTCCGGTCCGGCCATAGAAAGAGCGGGTGATTTAATCGGTATATTGACCAACCTGGAGAAAGGAGATATCCTTTTTATCGATGAGATACACCGCCTCTCTAAGGTGGTAGAGGAGTTTCTTTATCCGGCAATGGAAAATTCCGAAATCGATTTTGTAATCGATAAAGGCCCCTATGCCAAAACCATAAAATTTCATCTTAAACCTTTTACTTTAGTGGGCGCGACCACGCGTTCGGGTTTACTCTCTTCGCCCCTAAGAAGCAGGTTTGGCATATTTTATCATCTGGATTTCTACAGTGTCGAGGATTTGGCAGAGATTATCAGCCGTTCCGCTAAACTCTTGAATATTCAGATAGACCGTGAAGGAGCAATTGAGATTTCCCAGCGTTCCCGCGGTACCCCCAGGATTGCCAATCGGCTGTTACGCCGGGTAAGGGACTATGCCCAGGTTTGCAAGAAAGAAAAGATAGATGCCAGCGTTGCAGCAAAAAGTCTGGATGATTTAAAGATTGATAAATCCGGACTGGATGAAATGGACCGCAAGGTATTAAAACTGATTATCAGTTCTTTTGATGGCGGACCTGTAGGCATAGAGTCTTTGGCAGCCAGCCTTAATGAAGAAGTGGATACATTAGCGGATGTTATCGAGCCGTTTTTACTTAAAGCCGGATATTTAAAACGTACTTCCCGCGGTAGACTGGCTACCAAACTTGCCTATGAACATTTTGGATTAGATTACAATAAGGAAAAACAAAAAGAATTGTTTTAAGATAGATAACCAAGCTGATTTAACAACTAGTAAAATGATAATTTCAACCCCATTTTATTAACGCAGATTCTCGCAAATCAAACGCGAGATTCTCGCAGATAAATCTTTTT
>JAGUWZ010000151.1 GCA_020062065.1 Candidatus Omnitrophota bacterium | reverse complement strand
TAATCACCCGCTTATCCGAGACTTACCGTAAAATCCGCAACAGCGCTAAGTTTATTTTAAGCAATTTATACGATTTTAATCCGGATACGGATAAAGTAAATAATGATGATTTAAAAAAGATAGATAAGTGGATATTATTTAAGCAGCGAACAATTGTCTTTTCAGAAATATACAATGCTTATGAGAACTTTGAATTTTATAAGGCATATAAAGCAATCTATGATTTTTGCAATGAAGACCTGTCAATGTATTATCTGGATATGGTAAAGGGGAGGCTCTATACCTATGCTGCAAAATCTATTGAGAGACGGTCAGCGCAAACCGCGCTTTATGAAATACTCAATCTATTGGTAAGACTCATAGCGCCCATTTTAGTATTCACTGCCGAGGATATTTGGCAGCATATGCCAAAGGAAGAAAAGGATAAAGATATAAAAAGTGCGCATTTATTAGACTGGTTAAGCCACCAGCAGATATCAGCGCAATTAGCATTAGGGAAAATAAAAGGGTCCGTTGCTTATAACGACTTAGAAGTGATTATCGCCTTAATTCCTGGTATTACCAAGGCCCTGGAAGAAAAACGCCTCACAGGTTTAATCGGCAGTTCCTATGATGCCAAAATAAATATGTTGACAAAAGACCATTCTCGGTATAAATTTTTAGAAGGCCTAAAAGGCGATTTACCTGAGATTTTCAAGGTATCTCAGGTAGAAGTCAGCCTAAAAGAAGATTGGGAAATAGGCGCTGTCGCCAACAGTAATTATCCTGATATTGCTATAGAGATTATTAAAGCCGAAGGAGAAAAGTGCCAGCGCTGTTGGAATTATTCCAAAACAGTAGGCAAGGATAAAGAACACAGCTCGATTTGCGAAAAATGTGTGGCTGTGGTTGTATCGCAAAATAATTAGAGGCAAAATGAAAAAACCGAAAGCAAAAGACAAGATAAATAAATTGAGAAACCAACTCAATAAGAAAGAAGCGGTTAAATTCAAGAGTTTAATTCTGAAAAGAAAAAACGAAATCCTTGATAATATTAATCATATTTCAGAAGATACACTTAAAAAATCACAGAAGGATGCTGCCGGAGATATATCAGGTTATGCATATCATATGGCTGATGTTGCCACAGATACATATGACAGAGAATTTTCTTTGGGTATAGCCTCCAATGAGAGACAAATCTTGTATGAATTGGACGACGCCCTTAAGAGGATAGAAGAAGGCGCATTCGGTATCTGCGAAGACTGCAAATCCCTAATCACTAAGACCAGATTAAAGGCAATCCCCTACGCACGCCTTTGTCTTAACTGCCAGCAAAAAAGAGAAAAAAAATAAATTGATCCCTTTAGGGAGTTTTTTACTCGAAGAACTTATCCTAATGATAATTATTATTTTTATCCTAGGATTAGACCAGCTAACTAAATTATTCATCAATAAGAATTTATCTCTAAACCAGTCTATCCCAATATTCAAAGGAATCTTTCATTTGACTCTCATCCATAACCGCGGTGCAGCCTTTGGGTTATTTAGAAATCAGGTTATCCTATTAATATCCGTTTCTTTTTTTGCCATACTTTTAATTTATTTCAATCTAAGGCAAGGCAGCCCAGACAAGAAAAATTCTCTCTATAAATTATCCTTAAGTTTTATATTGGCAGGGGCTTTGGGAAACCTTATTGACCGTTTATGCTTTGGATATGTGATTGATTTTCTGGATTTGCGCATCTGGCCAGTTTTTAATGTCGCTGACAGCGCGATTACCATTGGAGCGATATTGCTGGGATGCTCGCTGCTTAGAGAATCGAAAGTGAAAACATAAGTATGAGTGGGGGGGATTAGTGTCTTGGCGGGTTAAACCCTCATAAATCCGTGTTAAGCCGCTGACAGATATGCAGGAATACACAATTACCGTTACTCCTGAAGATAAAGGTAAACGCTTAGATGTATTCCTTTGCGAATTCGCCACTAATAAAAGTCTTGGATTTTCCCGCACATTTTTACAAAACTTAATCACTAATGGTTTTGTTTTCATTGAAGGCGCCAATTGCAGGAAACCTCATCATAAAGTAAAACAAGGTCAACAGATAAAGATAACCATAGAAGAAAAAAAGTCAGATACGCTAAAGGCAGAAGATATTTCTTTGGATGTTATCTATGAGGACGAGGATTTTGCTATAATAAATAAACCCGCGGGGATGGTAGTCCATCCTGCCCCGGGTAATCTTGAACATACCCTGGCAAATGCACTTTTGCATCGATTTAGAAAACTATCAGATATTAATCCCGCTCGTCCGGGAATTGTGCATAGGTTAGATAAAGACACTTCAGGTATTATGGTTATTGTCAAAACAAACAACGCTCATTTAAGCCTCGCCAAGCAATTCTTTTGCCACAGCATCAAGCGCAGATACATTGCCCTGGTAAAAGGGAAAATGGAATTTGATGAAAACATTATCGAGATACCCATTGGCAGACACCCTTATAAAAGAAAGAGTATGTCGGTGGGTTTTGGTAAGAATACCAGGTATGCCAAGACATTTTACCGTACTTTAAAACGAACAGAAAATTATAGCCTTTTAGAATTAGAGCCTTTTACTGGCAGGACGCATCAACTAAGGGTGCATCTGGCATTTTTAGGACATCCTATTTTAGGCGACAGGAAATATGGAAAAAATAACGAGTTTAGCCGTATGGCATTACATGCTAAATACTTAGGATTTATACATCCGACTACAGGAAAATTTGTGGAATTCTCTTCGCAGATGCCTGGAGAGTTTAAAGAGTTTCTTAAGTGAGGACATAACCCCGCGCTTATTTGCTGGGATTAACGCCCAATTTAAATAAGTGCGGGGTTAATTCTCAAGACGCTTCGCTATAACTTACGTCGTGCTACGCGCTCCGTAAGTTACCTACTCATTAAAATTTTTCTTGATTTTTACATAACTAATGTTATAGTAAACAGATGTAAGGGTCAGATATAGAGTAGTATCTCTGCGTAGTAACTGAGTGAGGGGTTTAATTCTCAAGACGCCCTTGATATCAAAGATAAGCGATTTAACAACTAGTAAAATGATAATTTCAACCCAATTTTAACGCAGATTTTCGCAAATCTAACGCAGATGGTCGCAGATAAAACTTTTTCATCTGCGTAAATCTGCGTGTATCTGCGTTTAAAAAGGTAGTTCTTAAATTGACTAATCAAAGATGTCAAGGGCTACAATTTACGTCGCTTTGCTCCGTAAATTGTCTGCTCATTAAAGGAGGCGAGTATGGGAGAGAATAAAAGTAAGTCAGTTATATTTCTTATAATACTATTAGTTATTTTCTTAGCCTTAGGTGGTTTTACTTTTTATCTTTTACAACAGGAGAAGGCTAAGTCTTTAGCGTTTAGCGAGGAAATAGAAGTTATCAGGACAAAACTGAAGGTAACCCAGGCAGAACTTAAGGATTCCAAGGATAAAGTTACCAGATTAGAAAGCAATATAAGCGAAACCCAGTTAAGAATAGATACGTTAATGAGCGATTTAGAAAATGAAAAAGCAGCCAAGCAGGAGGCCTTGGTCCAGGCGAGTCAGTTAAATGCAAGTTTAGAAGAACATAATACCTTAAAACTAAACATAGAGAAGAAGCTCTCTGATTCTGATGAGACAATCAAAGCTATGGAAGAGAGAATAAAGGAGATGGAAGGCGAGTTAAAAGAATTAGGGGAGAAAAAGGCGATGTTAGAGAATAAAGTCAAAATCTTTGAGGAAAAATATGGCAGCGTGGAATTAGGCAAAATTGTGGTTAGCTCAGAAGCCGCTGTTCCTTCTGCAACAACCAGCGCCGCAGCCACAAAGATAAAAGGTAAGGTATTAGTAGTAAACAAAGATTATAATTTTGCAATAATAAATTTAGGCATTAAAGACGGAGTAGCTATAGGCAATGTCTTCTCTGTTTACCATAATAATAAAAATGTGGGTGATATAAAAATAGAGAGGGTGCAAGATTCTATGTCTGCCGCTGGTTTTATGACGATGGAATTGAGAGATAAAATAGTTGAAGGTGATCGGGTTGAACTAAAAAGCTAAATGGGTTCTTTTTTAGTAAATGGTTTATCTTGCGTTAAGGGAGTAATCAATTTAGCCGGTGATAAATCTATAGCCCACCGTTTAGTAATACTAAGCGCGCTCGCCGAAGGTAAAACCACGATTCAAAATTTCCCCGCTAACGCCGACTGTCTTTCTACGCTAAATGCGTTTAAAAAATTAGGAATAAAAGTAACGACTAAATTGAAGGTTGGCGATTCTGCTACCATCTCTATATTGGGAAAAGGACTTTGGGGTTTAAATAAGCCTAAAAGTCCTATTTTTATCTCAGGTTCCGGCACAACCCTGCGTCTCTTATTGGGTGTTTTAGCCGGCCAAGATTTTAAAGTTAAACTCTTAGCCGGCAAATCACTTTCGAAAAGACCGATGTTTCGGGTAATAGCTCCTTTAAGAATGATGGGAGCAAAAATAAAGTCAGAGGGTCAGAGGGTAAGAGGGGCAGGGGGCAAGAAAGAAGAATATCCTCCTATCACCATTGAAGGCGGTAATCTTAAAGCCATCGCCTACCGAATGCCGGTTGCTTCTGCGCAGGTAAAATCAGCAATCTTATTAGCTGGGCTTTATACCAGGGGAATAACTAAGATTATTGAGCCGATAAAGACAAGAGATCATACCGAACGTATGTTAAAATTATTTAAAGCGAACATAAAAGTTAAAGGCAACGAAATACTTATAAAAGGCGATAGAAAATTGGTTTCGCCGAGACAAATCTATATCCCCGGGGATTTATCTTCAGCGAGTTTTTTCATAGTTTTGGCTTTAATACTACCTAATTCAGAAATCCTCATTAGGAAAGTAAATCTGAATCCTTCGCGTATGGGAATGGTTAAGGTTTTAAAAAGGATGGGAGCGGATATTCAGCTGACAGCTGACAGCTGTCAGCTGTCAGCTGAACCAATGGGGGATATTTTGGTTAGAAGTAGTAAATTAAAATGCACTCGTGTTAAAAAAGAAGAAATCCCCTCCTTGATAGATGAGCTACCTGTTTTAATGGTTGCTGCCTGTTGCGCTAGAGGTAAAAGTATATTTGAGGCAGTGGGAGAGTTGCGGGTAAAAGAGACAGACCGAATAGACTCAATGGTTAATAATTTAAGAAAAATGGGGGCGGATATAGAAGTTATCAAGCCATCGGGTCAGCGCCTAAGTCTTCCTGAAGGGGACCACCTTACCAGCAAAGAAGACATTATTATTAAAGGGCCAGTCAAGTTAAAAGGTGCCAGGGTGAAGAGCTACACTGACCATCGCACCGCTATGAGTATGTTTGTTGCCGGTCTTGGGGCTGGCGGTAAGACTATTATAGATGACGCCAGTTGTATAAATAAATCCTTCCCGGGTTTCCTGGCTACTTTGAAGAATCTCACACAGAAAGGTTAAAGAGATTACACCTAAATATTTTCCTATCGCTTATCATCTATTAAACATTCGCCAATATGTATCCCCTTAAATTAGTCTGGATAAGAAAAAACTTCTTTTCGCTGTTAATGGTAGTTTCCGTAATAATAGCAATTGAGATTTGGCAAATGGAGACAGCTCTAAATGGACCCATGTTTGCGGTTGTCTTGGTGGTTATGCTCTAAAATAGAAACAAACATCCCACGTTCACGCCTTATAAACCTACAAAAAAGAATATGTTGATAAAGGATATGAAATAAAAGTAATGAAACGTAGAAATCAAGAAGTGGGAAAAAGATACAAAGTAGCTTTATGGTGGGCAACGATGAATAACTTACCTTACGATGTTTTGCAGTTTTTCTGGTTTCTTTTATCTGTAATTTGTGGTAAAATTGGCATTGTTCTACATAACTTATTTAGCAGTAGAAAAGGTTTCTTTGTGTTGAACTGATTGCTACAGGATTCTATAAAGAAGGGGATTATCTATTTGGTAAGCCGGTAGAAAATACCTTGCCTGCTGACTTTAATAATCCAAAACTATTTGAAGAAGTAAAGGAGATCTGGACTTAGCTCAAGAAATGGATAGAGAAAGAGCAATTGTTTTTATTGATGGTAATAATTTGTATAACGGTTTAAGGGACTGTTACAGAATAGAACGGTTAGACTTGGAGTCCTTTTGTCGACATATAATACAAGACCGCGAACGGATAGCAATCTATTATGCCGATGCAAATTTTGTCCGCGAACGAGGCGAAGACAACTACGCCCGACAACAAGCATATTTTTCATATCTACGCAAAGTCAAAGGGCTTATATTCCGTAAAGGATATTACAATATTAAAACTATGCCACCGACCGAGAAATTAGCCGATGTGTATTTAGCTACAGATATGGTTGACCTTTGTCATCGTGACCAATTTGATATTGCATATTTAGTAGCCGGAGATGCAGATTATATACCTG
>JAGUWZ010000089.1 GCA_020062065.1 Candidatus Omnitrophota bacterium | reverse complement strand
GTTTTCTTCATTATTCTTCAATTATATAGACACAAACCCCTTTAAATTTTCCTGCGACGCTCATGCCTTTTTCTTTGCCCAAGACGAATATAGCAGTTGCCAGGGCATCGGCGGTCAAGCCGTCAGGGGCAATCACAGTTACCGAAACTATACCAGAATTCGCAGGATAACCTGTCTTGGGATCTAATATATGTGAGTAACGTTTTTTATTTTTTATAAAATACTGCTCGTAATCACCGGAGGTGGCCACGGCTTTATCTTCCAATTCTAAAATTTCTTGAAAATCTTTGCCGCGGGGATTCTGGACAGCCACCTTCCAGGCCTCACCCCGTATAATCCCAAATGGATTTATGCGGGGCAAACCGGATTTAGTCCCCCAACAATAAATCTGACCACCGAGATTAACCAGACAGTTTTTGATACCGGCTTCTTTTAATTTTTTTACAGCGCAATCAAGGGCATAACCCTTAGCAATCCCACCTAAATCTATTTTCATTCCCGAAAGCATAAATTTTACCATATTATTGCTGAAATTTAAAATAATTTTATTCGAACCTATAAGCTTAAGGGTTTTTTTAATTTCGGCTTCATCAGGCTTGCGAAATTTTCTATCCGTAAAGCCCCAAAGGTCAACAAGCGGAGCAACAGTAATATCAAAGGCGCCAAAAGATACCTGCCAGAAATCTAATGACTTTTTTATTAGATAAAACAATTCTGGGCTTGCCTTAATCTGGCTGTATTTATTTAATTTTGAAACCCCGCTGTCTTCTTTATATTTGCTTAAAATATTTTCAATTCTCTGGATTTCCGCAAAGGCGATGTTTGCCGCGCGGCTTTCCGATGAAATAACCTCGACAAAGGTGCCCATCATTATACGCTTATCTGTATAGAGATTTTGATTCTGACAGCCAGAGGTAAAAAATCCCAAGGTTAAAGCGCAAATAATAAAGAAACTGCAAATACGGTTTAGTGGTTTAGAATTCATTTTCGCAAAACCTTAAGCAGTTTTTCGACAGGCAGCGTATTAACGACATCATCAGGCGTAAGCCAGCCACGCCTGGCCACATAAATGCCTAATTGCATATCCGCCAGATGTTCGCTACTATGCGCATCTGTGTTGATCACTAATTTTACGCCCTTTTCTTTGGAGAGGCGAGCATTTTGCTCACTCAAATCCAGCCTCTGAGGGAAAGCATTTATTTCCAGATAAGTATTCGTCTCTTGGGCAACCTTTAATACCTGATTGAAATCAAGTTCATAAGCATCCCGCGTTCCCCAGAGTCTACCCGTAGGATGGGCGATAATATGCACATATTTGTTCTCGCATGCTCTTTTGATTCTCTCGGTCAACCTTTCTCTGGACTGCTTAAATCCCATATGAATCGCGGCAATCACAATATCGAATTCTTTTAATACTGCGTCTTGGTAATCAATATTTCCATCAGAGTCTATATCCACCTCTGTACCATATAATACCCTAAAACCCCTTAGATTTTTATTAATCCTCTCAATCTCCTTCTTCTTTAGTTTTAAATCAGCAACACTTAAGCCCCTGGCTACTTTCAGACTCTGGGAATGGTCGCTTATCCCAATATAAGAATAACCTTTGCCTTGAGCAGCTCTGGCTATTTCCTCAATGGTATTACCACCGTCTGACCATTTGGAATGCACATGCAAATCCCCTTTTATATCCTCAAACTTTAATAATTGCGGCAATTTATCTGCCAGGGCTAATTCTATTTCTCCGGCATCTTCCCGCAATTCCGGTTCAATATAACTCATCCTGAACAACTTAAATATTTCTTCTTCAGTTTTACCAGCCAGAAATTTCTTAGTTCTAAATACACCGTATTCATTAATCTTAAGGCCGATTTTTTGCGCCATCATCCTTATATGGATATTAAAGTTCTTGGAACCCGTAAAATATAAAAGTGCGGCACCAAAGGATTTCTCTTCCACTACCCGACAGTCTATCTGGATATCATCCTTGGTCCGCACCGAAGATTTGGTTTCGCCTTTTACCAAAATTTCTTTAACCTGAGGCAATTTAACAAAAGCCTCCATTATTTTATCCGGGTTTCTTGAGATAACAAGTATATCAATATCGCGAACTGTTTCTTTTTTGCGGCGCAAGCTGCCTGCAGAGGATATTTGTTTGACTTCTTTAATCTTCTTTAAAACGCCTATGAATTCATCACTGACTCCTAACGCCACTGCCAGGGGCATCCTTTCTCTTCCTTTTTTCAAAAACTGGATTCCTTTTAAAATATTCTCTACTGACTTTTGCTTTATACCAAAAATCCCCTTAAGTTCATCTTTTACAATTGCATCTTCCAGGTCTTTGATACTCTTGATCCTCAACTGGTCATAGAGCAACTTGGCAGTTTTCGGACCAACAGAAGGAATTTTAAGCAATTCCAATAAACCCTCCGGGATAGTTTTCTTTAGGTCTTCATAAAATTTTAATTTTCCGGTTGTAACAATCTCTTTAATTTTTTGGGAAAGGTCTTTGCCGATACCTTCAACTTCAGTAAGCCTATCCTGGTTTACTAAGTTTTCAAAATCTTCTGCCATGCCTTCTATGCTATCTGTCGCCCTTTGATAGGCGCGTATTCTAAAAGGGTTATCGTTTTTTATTTCTAATATACTAACAATATTTCTAAAAATTTCTACAACCCTAAAATTATCCATGACCCCTTTAGTTATCTACTACCAGATGGTAACTTGCCTCAATGGTCTTGACTAAATCCACGAGCAGTGAATTAACTGGCACAGGAATACCCAATTCCTGCCCCTGGCGCACAATCACGCCATTGATAAAATCTATTTCCGTGCGCTTCTTTCTTAAGACATCCTGTAGCATTGAAGAAACATTGTCCTGGGTTGCCTCACAAACCGCTTCCACCTTTGCCAGTGGGTCATCGTAAATTAACCTTATCCTTTTTCGCTTGGCCACCTTTATCCCCTCGGTAACTGCCATCCTTAAAATCTTGCGTGTACCTTCAAAATCAAGCAGCGAACCATTTTTCAGGCGGGTGATTGCCGTAAGGGCGTTTATACCGGCATTAATCAATAATTTCGACCACAAGAAACCTTTTATATCCCGCGATACCCTGGTTTCAATGGCCACCTTGTTAAAAATCTCCCGTATCGCACGGATTTCCACCGGAATCTTACCATCAATTCTGCCGATAACTGTTTCTCCTCTTCCGGCATGTCTTATCTGGCCGACATTTAACAGAGTTGCTCCCATATTAGTAGTCCCGCCGATTACTTTTTCCGTGCCCACAACCTCAGCGATGATTTCGATATTTCCTATGCCATTTTGTAAAGTAAGAACTGAGGTCTCCTCGTTAATCAGGGATTTAGCCGCATTTATCGCTGATTTTGTATCATGGGACTTAACACAAATAATCAACAAATCCGCTTTTTCTATCTCTTTTACATCAGTGGTTGCTTTAACCGAAGCCTGCCAATTTCCTGAAATACCCTCTACGATTATACCCTGCTGGCTAATCTTGGAAGCGCGTTCCTTATCTTTATCTAAAATCCAAATTTCCTCTTTGCTCTTGGATAAAAAAGCAGCGAATAAACTTCCTATTGCTCCGGCACCCACGATTACTATTTTCATTTTAACCTCCCGATATTATCGTAATAACTCATTTAAGGGTCAACGAAGAATAGAATGGGGGATTTTAACCCCCTTACTTACCCCTTACTATCTCTTGCTAACCCTTAAACGTGTTTAATAATATCTACTGCAATACTCTTGTATTATCTAGCTTATTAATAACTCTTTGGGATTTCAATTCCTTGCCCAGGTGGAAATTCAAAAACGAGTTTAATATCAAATCCAGTTGTTTCTTAATCTGTGGATTCATTCCCAGATTGAGATTACTCTGAAAATCATTTCTTTCAATATGCAGTATAGTAGCAATAGTGCCCCTATAAATCGAACGCGCCTGGGTATCCTTATTATTACACTTAGAACAAACTAACCCCCCAAGATTTAGACTGAATTTTATCTGCTCTGTAAAGACATTGCCGCAGCTGACACAGGAATCAAGGTGGGGTTTAAATCCTGATAAGGCTAAAATTTTAATTTTAAATATGGTCATAATTTTATCGGGATTATTATTTAAGGACAATTCCGAAAGAGCCGCCAAAGAGAGATGAAAGACATCAACGTTTTTGTCTTCCTGCGCCATTATTCCATCTAAAAGTTCAACCAGGAGGCTTGCTGCAGTGATTCTGGCGATACTTTCTCTTATTGCCGGGAAATCATTTTTTAAATCGCACTGACTTACCAAATGAATCGCTGAATTCCTCTTCTGATAAAAAACAATATCGTTATGAGAAAACAACCCAACAGAACTGGCGAATTTCGCAGGAACCTCTCTGATTCCTTTTAACTCACCCGTTATCTTACCATAATCAAGGGAGTAAAAATTGACAAGCAAAGAAGTCTCACGCAAATCGTATCGTTTCAAAACTATTGCCTCGGTTTTTAGAATAGCCATCTTAAATACCCCTGCTCTTTTTTTCGCATCACTGCTTTGTCTTTGGCGCTTTGATGATTGTATCCTAGAATATGCAACAGACCATGTATAAGATAAAGATAGGTTTCATAGAGAGGTGTGGTTTTAAAATTTCTGGAATTAGAAACTGCTGTATCCGTAGATATGAATATATCGCAAAGGCAGGTATTTTTTTTTTGCTGCTCAAATCAAATGCCAGGACATCTGTGTTTGAATATCTGCCTGAATAGCGGTTATTCAGCCTTCTTATTTCTTCATCGCTAACAAAACAGATGTTTATCTCACCGGACTTAACAACGGTCTGTTTGGATAAGACTTCAAGAATTATCTTCTTTATCTTCTTCTCATTGATGGGAATTTTCTTTTGGAGATTTCTTATGGTTATTCTCACTTCGTTCCTTGGTTCCTTGAGGATAGATTATACGGGTATGGTATATTCCGCTCAAAATATGGATAAACACATTTGCGATTAACTCCATGTCCTTCAAGGTTAAATCACATTCATCAAGCTGGCCGTCAATAAACTTGTTATTGATAATCTTATGAACCTCCTCTTCTATTTTTGCGGGCGATGGTTGGTTTAAGGTGCGGGTTGCCGCCTCCACTGAATCCGCTAGCAAAACGACTGCTGTTTCTTTGGTATTTGGCTTTGGGCCGGGATAACGAAAGACCTCTTCGGCTATCTCTGGCTGGTCTTCTTCTAAATTCTCCAGGGCTCTGTGATAGAAAAAATAAACCAGACTCTTGCCGTGATGCTGCTGGATAAAATCAATCAGGCGCGCATTGAGACGGTATTTCTTTGCCAATTCCACCCCTTCCTTGACATGATTTATAATCACCATTTTGCTGATATTGGGAGCAAGGGTCTCATGGGCATTGAATCTACCCTGGTTTTCTGTAAAATAATCTGGTTTCTGGAGTTTGCCGATATCGTGATAATATGCGCCCACCCTGGCCAAGAGAGAATTTGCACCTACTGCCTTAGAGGCAGCCTCAGAAAGATTACCTACAATCAGACTGTGATGGTATGTGCCAGGCGCTTCCAACATCAGGCGGTTTAAAAGAGGATTATTAAAATCTGCTAGTTCCAATAATTTTATATTCGTTATTGTCCCGAAAATATATTCAAATATAGGCAAAACCCCCACTACGATAATTCCTGAACTGATGCCATTAATTAAAAAGAAACCATATTCAATTAAATTTTTAAAGTTGAAATATTGGATAAACGCAAATAATAGCGTCTCTACCAGACCGATAATGATACCGGCATTAATAATCGTATTGCGCCGGCGCGCCCCAAAAACAAGGACAGCGGATAATAAACCGCTGCTTAAAAATAATACCGTAAAATCAGGTGAGATACCAGTAAAACCCTGAATAGTAATAACAGAGGCGAGAGTAATTAATAAAGATAAGACCAGGTCATTGAATAATATTACGCTTAACATAGACACCATACAAAAGGGCTTAAGAATTATCTGCCAGTTATTCTGGGGAAAGTAATATCCTAAAGTGACACTGCACAAGAAAAGCAGCAGAAGATTTATAGTCTTATAAGGTTTATTTCCTAAATCCTTGTATAAACATTTAAGATAGATACTCAAGAGCATTAAGAATACACAAACTACCAGATTTAAGCCAACCGTATAATTAAACACAAAAATAGCTATTATTGTTATTACAAAACCAACTCTCCCCGGGAATTTAGTTATCCCCAAAATATGAGAATCAAAGTTTAATTTATCTATTATGATTTGCTTTTTCATATGCCTCAATAATCTTCTGCACCAATTCGTGCCTGACCACGTCTTGACCGCTGAAATAAATAACTTTTATGCCCTTGATATTCTCTATTGTCTGCAAAGCCTTTAGCAGCCCTATAGGTTTACCGCCGGGCAAATCGCTTTGGGTTATATCTCCCGTGATAACAGCCTTGGAGTCAAATCCTAAACGCGTTAAAAACATCTTCATCTGTTCGTGTGTCGCGTTCTGGGCTTCATCCAAAATAATAAAGGCGTCATTTAAAGTTCTTCCTCTCATATACGCCAGCGGCGCCACTTCAATGATGCCGGTTTCCAGATATTTTTCTATTGCGTTGCCCTCCATCATATCGTAAAGCGCATCGTAAAGCGGCCTCAGATACGGAGAAATCTTTTCATACATATCTCCCGGTAAATACCCCAATGATTCCCCTGCCTCTATTGCCGGACGGGTAAGAATAATCCTGCGCACCTGGTTATTTCTTAAGGCCTCTACGGCACAGGCCATAGCCAGATAAGTCTTGCCGGTCCCTGCCGGACCGATGCCAAAAACAATATCGTATTTTTTAATCGCTTCAAAATATTCCTGCTGGCCCTTGGTCTTAGGACCTGGGGTCTTAGACTTAAGAGAGCGATGTAAGATATGACCGACCTCAGCTCCCGAATAATCCTTACCACCTTTAACCCTTCGAGACGCTTGAGGGTTAATGCTGAGTCCTTCGACAGGCTCAGGATGCTTTGAAGAATGCTGAGCAAGGTCGAAGCACGCAGTCGAACCATTAAAATCTTTTAGCATATAATAAATTTCTAACTTAGATAATCTCTTTCCCTGCGATTCAATGCTC
>JAGUWZ010000033.1 GCA_020062065.1 Candidatus Omnitrophota bacterium | reverse complement strand
TATTGACCTTGCATTAGCCAAAGAAATAAAAACAGGCGGTTTCTATGACGCAAAAAAGCTGTTTTTTAGTGG
Organism: Candidatus Omnitrophota bacterium; assembly: GCA_020062065.1. Classification (GTDB taxonomy): domain Bacteria; phylum Omnitrophota; class Gorgyraeia; order Gygaellales; family Profunditerraquicolaceae; genus JAGUWZ01. The sequence continues at coordinate 4,285 of JAGUWZ010000033.1, read as the reverse complement.
TTCCATTGGCAATAAGGGTTGACAGGTGGAATTTAAAATAGTAGAATAAACTTACGATGAATATGAATAAGTCAGAAATAAAAGAATTAAAAGCAAAATTATTCAAGATTCTGAATAAAGATGCCCTTAAAAAGGGGAAATTTGTTTTATCCTCAGGTAAGACGAGCAATTATTATCTTGATGTCAGGATAATTACCTTGAGCCCTGAAGGGGCGTATTTGGCGGCAAGCATCATTTTAGAGATGATAAAGAAAGAAGGTATCGATGCTGTTGGGGGTCCTACATTAGGCGCAGATCCTATCGTAGGAGCAATCGCAGCATTAAGCCATATAAAAGGCCTGGCCATTAAAACTTTTATTGTTCGAAAGAGCGCTAAAGAACATGGCAGAAAGCGTCAAATTGAAGGCCCGGTTTTAAAAGAAGGCAGCAGGGTGATTTTGGTTGATGATGTAGCCACAACTGGTAATTCAATAATCGAGGCAAAAGAAGCATTAGATAAAATCGGGGTTAATGCTGATAAATCAATAGTGATTGTAGATAGGTGCGAGGGCGCAAAAGAAAATCTCAAGAAAGTCGGACTAAAACTTGAATCTGTATTTACGATAAAGGATTTTGGTCTCTAAAAGTTTTTTGATGGGAGCAGAGAAAATTATTGTAGTGGGCGGGGGACCTGCGGGAATGATGGCGGCAATCAGGGCTGCCAGTCTTGGTCAAGATGTAACCCTTATCGAAAAAAATCATTTCTTAGGTAAAAAACTTCTCTTGAGTGGTAAAGGCCGCTGTAATCTTACCAATCTAAGCGATCCGGAATCATTTCTTAAAAGATTTTCTAAGAGCGGGCAGTTCTTAAGAGATGCCTTTAAGAAATTTTTTAATCAGGATTTAATAAATTTTTTTAAAAATAGAGGACTTGAACTTAAGGTAGAGAGGCAGCTGCGCGTATTTCCCGCAACCGCTAGAGCAAATAGCGTCCTGGAAGTTTTAAAAAAAGAGCTTTTCAAAAATAAAGTAAAAATTATTTATAAAACCCAACTCAGAGACATTTTCATACAGGATAACAAAGTCAAAAAATTATTACTTAGCGACGGTTTGATTTTGGCAACGAATAAAATTATTTTAGCAACCGGGGGTATCTCTTTTGGTTTTACTGGCTCAACTGGCGAGGGATTAGCGATCGCCAAAAGATTAGGTCATACTATAACTACCTTGAGGCCGGGTCTTGTGCCTTTAGAAACTAAGCAAAAGTATCCGAAAATTTTAGAAGGCCTCACTTTAAAGAATATATGTCTTAAATTTTTTGACGGCCAAAGGCAGATTCTCTCTGATATAGGAGAATTATTATTTACAAGCTTTGGCATCTCAGGACCTTTGGTCTTAAGCTTAAGCGGCCAAATTGTGGATTGGTTAAATGAAGGTAAATACGTCTATGTTGAGATAGACTTAAAACCCGCTTTATCTGTTGAGCAACTAAATGCCAGGCTTACAAGAGAGTTTAAATTAAATTCCAAAAAAACCCTTAAAAATGTGCTTAAAAATTTATTACCCAAAAGATTGGTCGGTATTTTTGTAGAGATTGCGGATATCAAACCGACGAGAAAAGTAAATCAGATCAATAGAGAGGAAAGAAAAAAGCTAATCTCTTTGCTTAAGGGCTTACATCTGGATATACTTCAGGCAAGGCCAATTAAGGAAGCAATGATTACCCGTGGAGGCGTTTCTTTAAAAAATATAAACCCCCGCACTATGGAATCGCGAATAATCAAAGGATTATATTTTGCCGGCGAAATGATTGATGTGGATGCGGATACCGGAGGATTTAATTTTCAGGCGGCTTTTTCGACAGGCTATTTAGCCGGAGAGAGTGCGGCATTATCCAGTTATCAGCTGAAAGCCGAAGGTTGAAGACTGAAAGCTCAAAATATGAGAAAAATATACTTAGCCTCTGATTCTAAGGCCCGGAAGGAACTTTTTAAATTCTTTGGGTTAAAATTTAAAATCTTGCCCAGTAATATTAAAGAAGAAAAAACTGCTAGCAGGAATTTATCTTATCCGCAGCTGGTGCAAAGAAATGCCTTAAACAAAGCTAAGGCAGCGGCAGAGAGGGTAAAGAGTGGAATTATTATCGGCGCAGATACGATTATGGTCCAGGATAAGAAGATATTCGGTAAACCAAAAAACTTAAAAGAGGCGCGTTTGATGCTCAAAAGATTATCCAATAAACCACAGTCAGTTTATACCGGAGTTTGTGTCATCAATAAACCCCCGCACCAATTGTCCAAAAAAAATAAAGGCAAAACTAATTGGTGTGGGGCTAAAGATAAACAAATTACCAAAGTCGGTTATGAGAAAACAAAAGTTTATATGGATACATTGAACGCTAAAGAGATAAACAGCTATTTTACTAAAGTATCGCCGTTAGATAAAGCCGGCAGTTTTGATATCCAGGGTAAAGGCGCTTTTTTTATCCGGCGCATTGAAGGCTGTTTCTATAATGTAGTAGGGCTGCCTTTGCGAAAATTATACCGTATCTTTAAAGAATTAAATATAAAAATATTAATAATTTTGCTCTGTTTTCTGCACTCTGTTTTCTGTTTTTTCCTATCCGGCTGTTCCGCAGAATATAACATAGTCACGGGAAAGCAAGAGTCATTTTTCTACAGTACCGATAAAGAAGTTAAGATCGGACAATCCATAGTTAAAGAGATTGAAAAAAAATACAAACTGGTAGATGACCTGTTGCTACAGAAAAGGGTGGAGGATATCGGGAAAAAAATAGCAGCTGTTTCTGACAGAAAAGATATAGAGTATAGTTTCAAGGTAATCAACGATGAAGAGGTCAATGCTGTATCCCTACCAGGGGGGTTCATCTACGTAAACCAAGGCCTTCTTGATATGGTTAAAAACGACGATGAGCTAGGAGGCGTAATTGCGCATGAAGTCGGTCATACCGTTGCCCGGCACAGCATTAAAAAACTTCAGGCGATTATGGGATATTCTTTAATTAGGATTATGACCATACCTGTTGCGCAGAACAGCGCTGTAACTAATGCGGCAGATTTGGCTTTTACCGAGATAATTTTAGGTTATGGTAGGGAAGATGAACTGCTTGCTGACCAGTTAGCTGTGCGCTATACAAAATTAGCCGGCTATGACCCACATGGTATGATTTCGTTTCTTGAAAGACTGCAGGAATCAAAGCGCAGGAAACCGCTTAAACCAAAGTCATATTTTAAAACCCACCCTTACGTGCCGGACAGGATTCGTGTCGTAAAGCAAGAGTTAGGCGAAAGAGTAGATTTTTCGGATTATATAAATATTGAGGAAGGCAAGCGTGATTAAAAAAATTTTTATTTCAATGATTATATGTTACCTTGCTCTTATTTTAAATACGGATGCCCTGGATTTAAACAAGGAGAACAAAATGGAAGGAAATAATAAAGCAAGCCATAAGAGTGTAATAACAGATAATCCTTTTGGTATATTGGCATTTTTATATTGGAACCACCCCTGGAATAATTATCTGTATCCTGATGAGGAGACATTAGAGAGAGCGGTAAAATTGTTAAAAGAGGCGAATGTGGGGATAGTCAGAATGGATTTTCTATGGCAGGATATTGAACCCCGGCAGGGAAACTGGGATTTCGCAAAATACGATTATATCGTAGATTTGCTCGATAAAAATAATATAAAAATTTTAGGAGTTTTAAATTATTATACTGATTGGGCTTCACCTATCCAGCAGTGGAACTATCCTCTGCTTGAGGATAGTTCTATGTTTGTCAACTACTGCTTGAAGGTTGTCAGTCGTTATAAAGACAGGGTAAAATACTGGGAGGTCTGGAATGAACCTGATTCGTATACCTATTGGGCTATTCAAGACGGACTCAAGAGTTATTGTTTATTACTTAAAGATGTCTATACTGCATTAAAGAAAATCGCTCCTGACTCTCAGATATTAAACGGTGGATTAGCCAATGGTTTAGCCAGCGTTAATCGTCTCTATGATAACGGCGCCCAGGATTATTTTGATATTTTAAACGTGCATATCTTTGAGACCCCACTGGATGAGATTGCCATAAAAAGGGTTACTGCTTATGTAAAAGCAGTGCATAAAGTAATGTCTAGGCGCGGCGACGGCCATAAAAAAATCTGGGTTACCGAAATAGGCTGCCCCGGAGTAAAAAATGGTTTAGAGGTAAAGAACTGGTGGCAGGGGAAAAATCCGAGCGAGGAAAAGCAGGCATCGTGGGTAAAAGAAGTTTTTACTCAGTTGACTGCGCAGCCT
>JAGUWZ010000086.1 GCA_020062065.1 Candidatus Omnitrophota bacterium | reverse complement strand
GCAGGTATTAATATAAGCATCAACGCCGGCATCATTTGCCGCTATTGCTCCGGCAAGAGAATTAGCCACTACCAATCCTAAGTCATTATGACAATGTATCTCGATGGGCAATTTCACTTCTTCGGCTAATCTCTTAATCCGCTCATAGATAGTAAAAGGCGAATCATAACCTAAAGTATCACAATATCTGAGTCTCTGTGCACCTGCAAGTTTTGCTGCTTCACTAAATTCGATTAAATATTCCATCCTCGTGCGTGAAGCATCCTCGGCATTCACGCCTATAGATTGAGCAGCGTGTTTCTTGGCTATCTTTACAGCCTCGACCATTTCTTCTATTATAGTAGTATGATTAAGCTTTCCTTTGAATTTATGTAAAATCATCTGGTCAGAGGTCGAGATAGACAGATTCAGGTGTTTGATCTCCGGCACGAGTTTAAAAGCTAACTTCACATCTTCCTGAGTTGCCCTGATCCAGCCTCCCAGTCTCAAGTTAGAGAAAACGCCTTTTTGCGCTAATTCCAGATTGGCATTCAGATAACTCGTCTCATGATGTGTAAGCGGGAAACCAAACTCCGATTGAAAAATACCCATTTCATCCAGATACAAGTTGATCATGGTTTTCTGCAATTTCGAAAGACAGATGCGGGATGTTTGAACCCCATCGCGGTTGGTTACGTCAATAATGTAAATTTTAGGCTTATTGATCATATATCACCTCTTTAGGCAAAAGCGATTCCCATGCGGCTTTGGAAATTTGTTTTACTTTTTAATTATCTTCCTGAAGTCTTCTTTTGCAGGTACTTCAACTGAAGCGAATATCTCCTGGTTATCCAAAAGATAAGTAGGGCCATTCATAATCTCAAGCTCTTTATTAAGGCTGATATTTTCTCTCAAAAGATTTTTACCTTCCGTACCCTTAGCACAGTCCTTTATCATTTTCGTATCAAGATTCTCTAAACAATCTTCCCACCAGGAACTTTCTAGGTTTTTCGCCCGACAACTGATATATTGCCAGAAATATCCAGGATAATACTTCTCTACGCAGACAGAACGAAGACTCTCTTCTAGATCAGACACTCCCCTATCAGCCAAAAGAACCCCTTGTTGTTCTGTAACTAGAAAATGTATAGCAGGATTAAATTCCCTTATTGTATCTAATAATTTAGAAGCATCTTTGGTATATAAACTCATAAATAAATCAAATTTTCCTGCGATCATTGGTCTATCTAAGAAATAACTAAAACCACTGACCTGGGGTTTGACCATGTAAAAATCGCCTCTTGCTTCTAAATTCTGTTTAAAATTCTCAAAAAATTTCTCTTTTTCTATCTCTTTACCCAAAAGATAAACCGGCAAATTCTTAATGGTTAAATCGCGCAGTATGCTATTGGCTTTTTCACTGGGATAAAACAGGTAAGAAACAACTAAACCCGGAAACTCTCTTTTTAAAGATTGAACCAGTCTTTCAGTATCGCAGATTCTGCAAACCTGCGGGGTAATAACCAAAAGGGGAGCTTTGTTTGCCTGGCTAAACTCACATTTGGCATTACTCATGCCTGGATTTTGACAAAACCCTATCAGCCCTTCCTTTTTACAATTCGCATCTTGAAAACAAAGGGGTAATAAAGTAAGGATATCTTTATCATCTGCAATCTGATCAGATAAACGCAATTCCTCTACTTTGGAATCTACAATCCTTTTATCTCTCAAAGTAAGAGTTAGCTTGCCCAATTTTCTGCCTTGCCAGGAGGGCCTTAAAACTAAAACAGAATCAATGCTATTTAAGGTCTGTTCTTTTGCGCGGGTATTAGTAATAAGAATATCTATGGCTGGATTCTCCCTAATCAATGCTAAATCCTCATCTGCAGTAAAGTTGCTTAACAAGATTATAATATTAGCGCCTTGTTTTTTTAACTCTGAAACCACCTTTCTAACCGCAGCCTTTGGTTCATCAAACTTAAGTCCGCCTGTCTTTTTCTCAGCGGACATTGAAGTTACAGCAGTTATTCCTATATTTATATCCGCAACTTTTTTAATAACCAACGGCTGTATTTTATTCCATTCTATATTAGCGGATACAAAAGCTATGTTTGTTTTATCAATGACCTCTTTGAGGAACTCCTTACCAAAATTAAATTCGTCATTTCCAACTGCTACGCAGTCATATCCCATTAATTCCATTGCTTTAAGATTTATCTTTGAACGTTCTATATCCAATTCTGTATTCTGACTATATTCATCGAAGTGGCCACCGGCGAAAAATGAACCTGCGTCCAAAAGCAGGAGATTGGGGAATTCTTTCCTTAGTTTTTTAATAAGGGTTGCCCTGCGTGCTATTCCACCGTCGGCTTCTTTAGGGCAGCGGCAAGGATAAAGCATTGCCTGGGTCTGTCCTGTAAAGATAAGTGTTATTTCTTCGGCAAAAACCCTCACCCCCAAAATAAAATTCAAAAAAACCAAAACCAGAAAAACCATAGGTGAATTTGAAATCATATCTTATCCTTTAATGAGTCACAACCCCGCACTAATTTCACCTTATCAATTAGTGTTGGGTTATGTGCTCACTTATAATTTTACTGATTTCACTTCCAGGATATTATCTATTTTCTTTATTTTCTCCAAAAGGTCAGGCAATACCGGGCTGTCAATATTCAATATACTCACCGCTTCTCCTCCAGGAGTCTTGCGTCCAAAAACCATAGCGGCAATGTTTATATTCTGTTTACCCATGAGTGTTCCTATGTTACCGATTATACCCGGAACGTCCCAGTTTTTCATTACCAGAAGTTGGCCGAATGGTTCAGCCTCAACGTAAAAATCGTCAATCTTTACAATACGCGGTTGTCTTTTCGGAGAAAGCGTGGCTGCAACAGTCTTTGAAGCCTTATCGGTCTTTACCGCCAGCGATACTAAGTTGACAAAATCTTCATCCACCGAGGTCTTGATCTGTTTTATCTGGATTCCCCGGCTGCGCGCAAGCGGAATAGCATTTATAAAATTAACTGTTTCTTTTAATACGGGATAAAGCATGCCTTTCGTAATTGCCATTGTAAGCGAAGCGGTATCGTATTTAGTAATCTCTCCGCTGTATTTTACTTCCACCTCTTTAATTCTGCCTTCAAGTATCTGACTGGCAAAATTTCCCAGCTTTTCGCACATGATTATGTAAGGTTTCAAAACCTTATACAGTTCGGCATCAATATTAGGATAGTTGGCGGCATTGCGTATACCCTTTCCCAAAAGAAAATCTCTCACGCATTCAGCGATCTCAATAGCCACATTTACCTGGGCCTCTTCCGTGGAAGCGCCCAAATGACAAGAAACAATCACATTATCTAATTTCAAAAGTTCTGAATTAGTATCCGGCGGCTCACTCTCAAATACATCCAGCGCTGCAGCGGAGATTTTTTCTTCTTTTATGGCTTTAATCAAAGCCTGTTCATCAATAATACCTCCGCGCGCGCAGTTGATAACCCGACACCCCTTTTTCATCATTGCGAATTCCTCATCGGAAATCATATGATTGGTATCGTCGGTCAAAGGCACATGCACGGTAATAAAATCAGAATTCTTAAGCAGCTCATTAAGCTCTACCACCTCAATTCCTAATTCTTCAGCAACCTCTTTGGCTAAGTAAGGGTCGTAACCTTTGATTTTCATTCCAAAAGAAGCTGCGCGGCGCGCCACTTCTCTGCCGATTCTACCCAAACCAATAATACCCAGAGTTTTTTTATAAAGCTCATGACCGATGAATTTTGAACGTTTCCATTCACCTTTTTTTGTGGAAGCATTTGCCTGAGGTATGTTGCGCGCCACTGCCAAAAGCATACTCATGGTGTGTTCACATGTAGAAATGGTATTACCTGCAGGCGCATTCATCACCACAATACCTTTTTGTGTAGCCGCGGCTAAATCCACATTATCCAAGCCCACGCCTGCGCGGCCAATTACTTTTAAGTTTGTGGCAGCATCGATTATTTCTTTATTCGCCTTGGTCGCGCTGCGCACAATAAGGGCATCGTAATCTTTAATAACCTCTTTTAATTCCTCAGGTTGCATTCCACTCTTAACCTCAACCTGAAAATCTTTAACTTCCCTTAATATCTTTAAACCCTCTTCAGCTAAAGAATCGCTAACTAATATCTTCATAAGAAATCTCCCGCTCCATAACCTAATTCAACCTACGCGGTTGAATTAGGTTTATTTTAGAAATATTTCTTCTGCTG
>JAGUWZ010000110.1 GCA_020062065.1 Candidatus Omnitrophota bacterium | reverse complement strand
TAATATGACCAGCCCCCCGGATTACAAAATGTTGGGTTTAAATGAGCAGGAATATAAGAAAATTCTTAATATTCTCGAGCGCCTTCCCACACCCACGGAATTAGCCATGTTTTCCGTGGAGTGGTCTGAACACTGCGGCTACATCCACTCCAAGAAGTGTCTTAAACTTTTACCCCAGAAGGGAAAATGCCAGACTCTAATCGGAGAAGATTCAGGGGGAATTATCGTCGGAGATTTAGCCATTGTCTTTAAGATGGAAAGCCACAACCATCCTTCGCAGGTTGAGCCAAAACAAGGGGCAGCAACTGGCGTAGGCGGCATTATCCGCGATATTTTTACTGCCGGCGCTCGACCAATTGCACTATTAGATTCTTTACGCTTTGGTTGTTTAGACGAGCCTTATAATCGTTACCTTTTGAGCGGGGTGGTGGATGGAATTCAATTCTATGGAAACTGCGTGGGAGTTCCCACGATTGGCGGAGAGATATATTTTGAAGACAGTTATAGAGGTAACTGTCTGGTAAATGTAATGTGTATTGGCGTGGTAAAAAAAGATAAGTTGGTAAGGGCCAGCGCTCAAGGGCTGGACAACTTGATTATTTACGCCGGCGCAAGCACCGGCAGAGACGGCATTGGCGGTTGCAGCATCCTGGCTTCCCAGGAATTTAAAGAATCCGAGGAGAAAAGGCCAACCGTGCAGATAGGGGATCCGTTTACGGAGAAGTGTTTAATCGAAGCAACCTTAGAAGCTCTATCCACAGGAGATGTCGTAGGTATTAAAGATATGGGCGCAGCAGGATTAACCTGTGCCACAAGCGAAATGGCATCCGCTGGAAATTCCGGTATAGAAATAGAGCTGCAGCGCGTTCCTCGAAGAGAAGCAGGTATGCAGCCGTGGGAAGTGATGATGTCTGAATCGCAGGAAAGGATGCTGCTCTGCGTGAAGAAAAACAAAGACAAAGGGATTAAAGATATTTTTGCTAAGTGGGGATTGCATGCGCTAACCATTGGAAAAGTTACTGATGATGGTATAGTCCGCTTAAAGGATAAAGGAAAGACTGTTGTTGAAATTAATGCGCAGGCATTAACCCAAGCGCCGCTCTACGATATGCCTGCTAAAAAACCGCTTTACCAAGATGAACTCAATTTGCTGGATCTATCTAAAATTAAACTACCTTCTGATTATAACCAGGTTTTACTAAGACTTTTAGGTTCTGCTTCTATTGCCAGTAAAGAATGGGTATATCAACAGTATGATCACATGGTGCAGACAAATACTCTGGTTTTGCCTGGCTCTGATGCTGCGGTGATTAGATTAAAAAACACCCATAAAGCTATTGCTGCTACCACTGATTGTAATGGCAGATATTGCTATTTGAATCCATATCGCGGGGCGCAAATTGCCGTAGCTGAAAGCATAAGGAATCTGGTTTGTTCTGGAGCAGAGCCAGCTGCGGTTACTGATTGTCTTAATTTCGGCAACCCGAAAAAACCAGACAGATTCTGGCAGTTTAAAAATTGCGTGGAAGGCCTTGCCTCTGCCTGCAAATTTTTTAATCTCTCTGTTGTAAGCGGCAATGTTTCTTTTTACAACGAGAGCCCAAAAGGAGCAATTTATCCTACACCTTCAGTTGGCATGATTGGAATCGTGGAGAATACAAAAAGAATCTGCACACAGAATTTTAAGAAAGAACGAGACTTGATTATTCTCTTAGGGGTTACAAAAGAAGAACTTGGAGGCAGCCAGTATTTAAAAGAAATCCACCAACTGGTAAAAGGGGGTTGTCCTGACTTAGATTTAAATTCAGAAAATGCAGTTTGCGCTACAGCATTAGAAGCAATCAGAAGAGGCTACGTCAATTCTGCCCATGATTGTTCTGAAGGCGGTCTGGCAGTAGCTTTAGCTGAATGTTGTATTTCCGATAAAGAAAATATGATTGGGGCAGTGATTGATAATTTAAACTTTAATATAAGAAAAGACGCCTTACTTTTTGGTGAATCCCAATCAAGGATTATTCTTTCCTGCAGCAAAAAGGTCGTAACTAAAATTAGGGCTATTGCCAAAAAACACAAATCGCCTTATCGTATCATTGGCTCAACCGGTGGTAAAAATTTAATTATTTTAAATAAAGAGGAAAAAATAATTGATTTAGCGCTTGAGCTTTTATCTCAAGGATGGCGCAACGGTTTAGATAAGTATATAGAGGAATAGAAGATGTGCGGAGTATTCGGAATTTATCCTCATAAAGAAGCCGCGAAAATCAGTTGCCTGGGGCTATATGCCTTACAGCACCGTGGCGAAGAATCCGCTGGTATCGTAACCTATAACGGCAAAAAACCCTTTATCCATAAAGCCCTGGGGCTGGTGAGCGATTGTTTCGATGAGAAGATTTTAAGCAGCTTAAAAGGTGATTTGGCAGTTGGACATGTGCGTTATTCTACCACCGGAAGCACTACTTTAAAAAATACCCAGCCTTTTTATGTTAAATCTAAAGCCGGACATATTAGCATAGCTCATAACGGCAATCTTATTAATGCCTTCGGGCTCCATCGTCAATTGGAAGATAAAGGTGCATTATTCCAGACAACTATGGATTCTGAAGTCATTGCGCATCTGATTGCTCATAGCCCTAAAGAGGATTACCAAGAGACAATTGTCTGGGCGCTTTCACAGTTGCAAGGGGCGTATTCTTTGGTGATGATGCTGGATAAAGTTCTTATCGGAGCACGTGACCCTTTGGGATTTCGTCCACTCTCTCTGGGCAAATTAGATGGAGCTTTTGTATTAGCCAGTGAGACCTGCGTCTTTGATTTAATTGGCGCTCAATATCTAAGGGATATCCAGCCAGGCGAGATTATATTTATTCACCAGGATAAAATAGATTCTCTAAGAACGCTAATCCAGAAAAATTACGGGTTCTGCATTTTTGAGTATATTTATTTTGCTCGTCCGGATAGTAATATTTTCCAACACAATGTATATCAGGCGCGGAAAAAATTGGGAGAAAAACTGGCTGAGGAATTTCCGCTTAATGCAGATGTGGTAATGCCGGTTCCTGATTCCGGGACTTGCGCGGCGATAGGCTATTCCCAGGTTTTAAAGATTCCCTATGAAATGGCTATGATTCGCAATCACTACATCGGCAGGACCTTTATTCAGCCCAGCCAGGTGCAGCGTGATTTCCGGGTGAAGGTAAAACTTAATCCCGTAAAGCCGCTTTTAGAAAACAAGAAGGTTGTGGTTGTTGAGGATTCTATTGTGCGCGGCACAACCAGCAGGGCAAGGGTGAAAACTATTCGTCAGGCAGGAGCAAAAGAAGTGCATATGCGTATCAGTTGTCCGCCTCTGGTCAGCCCTTGTTTCTACGGCATTGATTTTCCGACAAAAAAAGAACTGATTGCGGCAAGACATAGTATTGATTGGATTCGCGATTTTATCGGCGTGGATAGCCTTAAATATCTAAGCAGGGAAGGGATGCTTGCGGCAATGCCGGTTTCTAAAGAGAATTTCTGTACTGCATGTTTTAGTGGGGAATACCCTGTTGAGTTGCCTAAGAAAATATCAAAGTTTATTTTGGAGTAGCGCTATGGCAAAATTTATATTTGTAAGCGGCGGAGTAATTTCAAGTTTAGGTAAAGGCATTGCCTGTGCTTCCATAGGCAGGATTCTGGAATCCCGCGGTCTTAGTGTTACGCTGATGAAGTTTGATCCCTACATTAATGTTGACCCTGGGACAATGAATCCCTACCAGCACGGCGAGGTCTATGTCACTGATGATGGCGCAGAAACAGATTTAGACTTAGGCCATTACGAAAGATTCACCCATGCCAGGACTACCAGATTTAATAATGTCACTTCAGGCCAAGTTTATAATAGTGTCATCGCCAAAGAAAGAAGGGGAGATTATTTAGGCAAGACCATACAGGTTATTCCGCATATTACCAACGAAATAAAAGACCGGGTTAAGAAAGTCGCGGAGGTTTCAGGAGCAGATATTGTGATTGTAGAAATCGGCGGAACAGTCGGTGATATCGAAAGCCTTCCTTTCTTAGAAGCAGCCAGGCAGTTCAGGCTGGATATGGGTTTTGATAATGTGCTTTATATCCATCTTACCTTGATTCCTTATGTAAAGAGCGCAGACGAGCTTAAGACTAAGCCTTCGCAGCACAGCGTAGGAACTCTGCGCGAAATCGGAATTCAGCCTGACATCTTGATTTGCCGGACGGAAAAACCACTATCTTCGGAAATAAAAGAAAAAATCTCCTTATTTTGTAATATCAAAAAAGAAGCGGTTATCCAGGCGCTTGATGCGACAACCATTTATCAAATCCCAATCGATTTTAAGAATCAGATTCTCGATGAAATAATCGTAAGCCATTTTCACTTAATCTGCAAATATTCCGAGCTTGGAGACTGGGAGAAAAGCGTTGTGGAAAAAGTGCTCTCTCCGAAAAATAAGGTTAGCATCGCGCTGGTGGGAAAATACATCACGCTGCAGGATGCCTATAAATCAATTTATGAGTCTTTGATTCATGCGGGAATTTATAATGACACAAAAGTGGAAATCAACAGAGTAGATTGCGAAGATTTAGAAAAGTCAAACCCTCACAAACTCCTGAAAGATGTCTCGGCCATCCTTGTCCCTGGCGGCTTTGGCTACCGGGGGATTGAAGGAAAGATTAAGGCAATTAAATTCGCTCGAGAAAATAAAATACCGTTTTTGGGTTTATGTCTTGGTATGCAATGCAGTGTCATTGAATTTTCACGTAATGTTTGCGGTTTAACCAATGCCAACTCCACTGAGTTCAGACCCAAAACAAAACATCCGGTGATCAGTTTGTTAGAGGAGCAAAAAAAAGTTAAAGATTTAGGTGGAACCATGCGCTTAGGGGCATATCCGTGCAGGATAAAAAAGAAAAGCCTTGCCTTTTCTCTCTATCGAAAAGAACAAATCAGCGAAAGACATCGTCACCGATATGAATTCAACAATAAATACAGAAAACTTTTAGAGCATAAAGGTATGGTCTTTTCAGGCATATATCCAAAGGCCAATCTGGTTGAGATAATTGAGCTAAAAGATCATCCGTATTTCATTGCGGTGCAGTTCCATCCTGAATTTAAATCCAAACCTGACCAGCCGCATCCGTTGTTCCGCGGATTTATTAAAGCGGCTTTAGAAAGACAGAATAAGCTTAGCCTGTAGCGTAGAGCGTATAGCGAATAGAAACAACGGAAGAGTTTTTCAAACCTTATCAACCTGCACGGTTGAGGATGAAGCAGCATTGTCCGATGCGGGGTTGGAAATTTTTTAAAAAATATAGCCAATTTAAGAACTACCTTTTTAAACGCAGATACACGCAGAT
>JAGUWZ010000084.1 GCA_020062065.1 Candidatus Omnitrophota bacterium | reverse complement strand
TTTAATATCTCCAATCCCCTTCGACCCCTTTGGCGCTTTATGGGGTCGGTGGAATCGGCGATTTGCTGCAATTCTTTCAAGACAAATTTGGGAATGACAATTTTACTTTCCAGGAATTTCGTTTTCAGAATATCCTGAATCCGTCCATCGATAATAACGCTGGTATCGATTACCGTTACCTCTTCATTCTGGTCCTGCCTGCGTAACCTCACATAGGGAATAATTATGTTGAATTCATCTTTTCCGCGCAAACCCATAACCATACCCAGATAGCAAAAAACTAAAGTTACGATAACCCTTATGTTTGACAAAGCATAAGGGCTTATCTGACCGAGGCTAAAAGTATCGCCTACCAGCTTGGCCATAATCAAACCCAAGGTAAGACCGAATACCGAACTTGATAACCCTCTCATTGATACCCGGCGCGCCCCCATTTCTAACAATATTACTACAGAACTTATCAGAACTCCCAACAGGGCACCAAAAAAAGCCGGATCCACCGTAAAATAACCGATAGACATACTGATGATGATAAAAAGAATACGTACCAATAATAAATTCATTTACTCCTCCCTTCTCAAATTTTTCCAAACATTTTTATAGAAGAAAAAATTATTTTTTGTTTGCAGCTTGCCCGCTCGCAACATCTAAGGCCTGTTTTAATGTCGTAACAGGAACCATCTCAATTTTATTTGTTTTATATTCTAAATTTTTATAATTATTTAACGGCAAAATGCAGTGTTTGAATCCCAATTTCTCGCCTTCGTTTATACGCAAAACTGCCTGGGAGATACTCCTGATTTCACCGGCAAGACCTATTTCACCCAAAACCAGCGTCTCCTCCAGAACAAGCTCTTCCCTAAAAGCTGAATTTACCGCCATTGCCACTGCCAAATCCGCTGCCGGATCTTCTATCTTGATACCTCCGGCAACATTGACAAATATGTCTTCTGCCTCAAGTGCAAGGCCGATTCTTTTTTCTAAAACCGCAACCAGAAGGCTCAAACGATTATAATCAAAGCCTCCAGACCTGCGCCGGGCATAGCCAAAACCGGATTTGCTTACCAAGGCCTGAATTTCCACTAAAAGCGGGCGTGTCCCTTCTAAAACAGAGGTGACTACAGAACCCGACACATCTTTCGGACGCTCTGACAAAAAAATCTGGGAAGGATTACGGACTTCTTTTAATCCGGCTGAACTCATTTCAAATACGCCGATTTCATTGGTTGAGCCAAATCTGTTTTTTACTGCGCGTAAAATCCTATATGTGGAAAACCTGTCGCCTTCAAAATAAAGTACTGTATCTACTATATGTTCTAACACCCGGGGACCGGCAATCATACCTTCTTTAGTTACATGTCCGATAATGAAAATCGAAATACCTTTTGTCTTGGCCATCTGGGTGAGTATGCCTGAACACTCCCTTACCTGGCTGACACTTCCAGGTGAAGAGCTGATTGACGGCTCGAATATTACTTGTATAGAATCAATGATTACCAACTCCGGCTTAAGCTTCTTTATATATTCCGTAATCAGAGATAAATCTGTCTGGTTAACTATATAAAGATGTCCTTTATCTAAAGCAGAACCTAAACGCCTGGCCCTTAATTTGGTCTGAGCCACAGACTCTTCGCCACTTACATAAAGAACAGTATGGTTTTGTTTAGTTAATTGATTAGAAATCTGCAACGAAATAGTTGACTTTCCAATCCCAGGATCTCCGCCGACCAGCACCACTGAACCAGGGACTATTCCTCCACCTAATACCCTGTCTAACTCGACTATCCCTGTTTGAACCCGGTCCACTTCTTTAATTTCAACATCTTTCAAAAGCACAGGTTCTTCTTTATATAAAGCTGTTCTCTCTTTTGGCTTCGTAAAAACAACAGAGTAATCTTCTTCTACAAAAGAATTCCAACTATTACAATCAGGGCATCTGCCTAGCCATTTTGCCGATTGATATCCGCAATTCTGGCAAGTGAATATTGTTTTGGTCTTCATAATACTAAAGAATTGTAAAACTAATAGGAAACTCTTTGAACGCAAATTTATGATTAAATAAAAACTTCTTAGCCAATTAAGAACTACCTTTTTAAACGCAGATGAACGCAGATTACACGCAGATTTACGCAGATGGAAAAGTTTTATCTGCGACTATCTGCGTTTGATTTGCGAATATCTGCGTTAAATAAAGACTTCTCATTATTTTTGCAAAGATCAATAATTAGTAACCTATTTTTCTTTCGGTTTTTCTTTTGTCTTAATTAACAATTTCCAGGGGTGTTTTCTTATGTCAACAATTAATGCGCCTAATTCATTATAGAGGGCGTCATCGTAGAGAAGTTTACCCAGTGTGCCTTCTTTATTCTTTATCCTTGAAATACCTTCATCCAGATTCTTAGCCAGGGCCTTTATTGACTCCGCTGCCTCTTCTAGTCCTAGAATACCATTGTCTATCTTAGAAGCGATAGATTTAGCTAATTCCCCGAATTCATGCATAGGAAAGGGGTCGTTACCTATGATATTCTGGTTATCTTTAAGGAGATTCCCGTAATCTTTGCCAGGCATAATATCAATATACTTTTCACCTAAAAGACCTAATGTATTTACCCAAATCGAAGAATCAACCGGAATCTTTATCCCATTTCTAACCCTGCCCAGCACACAAACTTTTTCTTTCCCATCCTCGGAAGAATAGAAAAATTTTATCTCTTTTACTTCACCGACATCTACTCCGGCGAATCTTACGGGCGCGCCGATTCGAACACCATTAATAAAATTAAAAATAAAATTAACCCTGTATGTGGAAATCGCATTCTTGAAATCTCCAATGAGTAATACGAATATAAATAAAATTACCAGACCCATCAAAACAAAAATACCAACTTTTAATTCCAATCTGCTTTTTTCAAATATCATAATCTAACCTCCTACTTAAAAAACTGCGGGGTCAAATTTAGCTTCAGACTTACGCTTGCTTTGTTCCGTAAGTTGTGGGCTTCATTTGAATTGTTCGGTTGTTTCAGTTATAGGACCATAAGCCAATCCATTTACAAACTGGTGTACTATAGGATGTTCTGAATTCTGAATCTCCAGGGGCGTTCCCTCGATGATAATCTGCCCCTGATAAAGCATAGCAATTCTATCCGCAATCTTATAGGCGCTCTTCATGTCATGAGTGACCACAACCGCAGTAACTTTTAATTTATCATGAAGACTTCTTATAAGTTCATTAATACTGTCTGCGGTAATCGGGTCTACGCCGGTAGTCGGTTCGTCATAAAGTATAATCTCAGGTTTAGTGCATATTGCCCGCGCCAAGGCCACGCGTTTTCTCATTCCGCCACTTAACTCTGAAGGCATCAAATTCTCTATACCTCGTAAACCTACCAAAGACAGTGCCTCCTTGGCTCTTACAAATAATTCCTTCCCGCTGATAGAAGTATGCTCTAAAAGCTCAAAGCCCACATTTTCAGCGACGCTAAGAGAATCAAACAAAGCGCCTCCCTGAAAAACCATGTTTATTCTCTTCCTTAACAAATTTAGCTCTTTTGCATTCAATTGACCGATATCCTGGCCGTCTATAATAACTTTACCGCTATCCGGTCTTAAGACGCCTACAATGTGTTTTAAAAGGACGCTCTTTCCGCAGCCAGAACGGCCAATGACCACAAGCGTCGAACCTTTTTCCACTTTAAGATTAAGATTTTTTAAAACCCCAAGCGAATTAAACGACTTTGTCAAACTCTCTATTTTTATCATAAGTGAGCACATAACCCCGCACCTTTTTAGGAAAAAGGTGCGGGGTTAATTCTCAAGACGCTTCGCTATAACTTACGGAGTGCGTAGCACGACGTAAGTTATAGCTCATTTAAGGAAATATAAAATAAAATAACGCGGTAAAGAAAGTATCACAGGCTATAATAAGAATAAATGATGTAACTACTGACTTCGTAGTCGCCCTTCCTACGCCCTCGGCGCCGCCTTCCACATTAAATCCTTCGTAGCAGCTGACAAAGGCAATAATCATCCCAAAAAATATTGTCTTAGCTAAACCCGTAAATAAATCCTTAAACAAAAGAGCATCAAAGGTAATATTCAAATACAGCCTCGATGAAATCCCTAATTTAAACACGCAGATAACCCAACCTCCCAATATACCAATCATATCCGCATAGACAGTTAACACAGGAAGCATAAGGGTTAAAGCAATAAACCGCGGCACTACCAGATACTTTATAGGATTTGTCGCTAAGGTCTCCAGGGCATCTATCTGTTCGGTTACCCGCATTGAACCTATCTCAGCGGTAATCGCTGCTCCTACCCTTCCCGCCACTACAAGAGCAGTTATTACCGGACCTAATTCCCGGACTATGGAAAGCGCCACAATACTGGCAATGTACATCTCTGAACCAAGTCTGCGCATAAGGTAGGATATCTGGAAAGCAAGAATTACACCTAAAAAGAAAGAAATAAGGGAAATTATGGGTAAACTTTCCAAGCCGGCTTTTTGGGCTTGTTCAAATATACGCTTCTTCTTGTAGGGCGGCACGATGAGCCAATAAAAATTCTGGACAGCTAAATTAGCAATCCCCCCCAAGAAAAATAAGAATCTTTCAAACTTTTTAAAAAGATTATTCTGTAATTTATCTAACATAACTTACGCCAATCCCTGTTCAAAGATAAGTTCTTCGTTCTTACGCGATACCTTAATTGTCGTGGCTTCTTTAAATTTTTTGGAGATGATTTCTGAAGCAAGGGGATCTTCGAGAAATCTCTGTATTGTCCTCTTTAATGGCCTTGCTCCGAATATAGGATCAAAACCTTTCTCGATAATAAAATCCTTGGCTTCTTTGGTAACATCCAATCTTATGTTCTGCTCTTTTAGCCTTTCTCCCACGATACCAAGCTCAATATCAACAATCTTTACCAGCTCATCTTTAATCAGTGGCTTAAAAACTATAATATCATCTATACGGTTCAAAAACTCAGGTTTAAAAGTACGCCTTACCTCTTCAAGTAACTTCTCTTTCATCTCCTCATAGGTAATTTCTTCCTTATGATCTTTAAACCCTATTGAACCGGCTTTGCGAATCAATTCTGCGCCGACGTTGGAAGTCATAATCATAATCGTATTTCTAAAATCTACCTTCCTGGCAAAACTGTCGGTAAGCCTGCCGTCTTCAAATACCTGCAGAAGAAGATTAAAGACATCAGGATGGGCTTTTTCAATTTCATCAAAGAGTATTACTGCATAGGGCCTGCGTCTTACCTTTTCGGTAAGTTGACCCCCTTCTTCATAGCCCACATATCCCGGAGGCGCGCCGATAAGTCGCGAGACATTGAATTTCTCCATATACTCCGACATATCCAACTGTATCAGCGCATCCTCGTCACCAAACATATATTCAGCCAGGGCGCGTGCGAGTAAAGTCTTGCCTACACCCGTAGGGCCTAAGAAGATAAAAGAACCTATGGGCCGGCGCGGGTCTTTAATCCCTGCGCGCGAACGACGCACTGCATGCGCAATTGCAGATATAGCCTCATCTTGACCAATCACGCGTTTATGTATCTGTTCCTCTAATTTAAGAAGCTTTTCGCTTTCTTTCTCTTCCAGCCTGAATATCGGTATACCTGTCCACTGCGAAACAATCTTAGCCATATCCTCTTCAGTAAGCTGCGGCCGAACTTTATCTTTTTCCTGTGTCCATTCAGCGCTCAAACGCTCCAATTCTTCACGCGCGCTTCTCTCTTTGTCCCGCAATGCTGCTGCTTTCTCAAAGTCCTGATTTTTAATATGGATTTCCTTTTCTTTTTTTAAAGATTCTACCTTAGTTTCCAAATCCTTTATCTGGGCAGGCACGACCAGCACATTAAGTCTGGCGCGTGAACCGGCCTCATCAATTAAATCAATTGCCTTATCCGGAAGGAATCTTCCTGAGATATACCTGTCGGATAACTTTGCCGCTGCTTCCAGCGCTTCGTCTGAAAAAATTACACGATGGTGAGCCTCGTATTTTTCCCTTAAACCTTTTAATATCTCAACGGTCTGCTCAACAGTAGGAGGATCAACCATTATGGTCTGGAATCTGCGTTCTAATGCCGCATCCTTCTCGATATATTTACGATATTCATCCAGGGTTGTTGCGCCGATGCACTGCATCTCGCCGCGGGAAAGCGCGGGTTTTAATATGTTTGAGGCATCAATTGCTCCTTCAGCAGCGCCCGCCCCAACCAAAGTATGTAACTCATCTATAAATATAATCACATCCTGGGAACGTTTTATCTCTTCCATTACCGCCTTGATTCTCTCCTCGAACTGGCCGCGGTATTTTGTTCCGGCAATCATCATGGCCAAATCTAAAACGATAAGACGCTTGTGGCGCAATACTTCCGGGACATTGCCGGCAATAATTCCCTGGGCAAGGCCTTCAACTATAGCGGTCTTTCCCACTCCTGCTTCTCCCAGTAGGACCGGGTTGTTCTTTGTACGCCTGCTTAATATCTGGATAACTCTCTCAATTTCATTGCGCCGGTTGATTACCGGGTCAAGTTTATTCCCTTTGGCAAGAGCAGTTAAATCACGACCAAAGGCATCTAAGGCAGGTGTTTTTGTCTTTGTAGTCGCCTGAGCAAACCCTGGTAATTCTGAACCCAACAGCTCCATAACCTTATTTCTTACCGTATTTAAATCTAAACCTAAGTTTAACAATACTTGGCTGGCCACGCCTTCCTCCTCACGGATAAGCCCTAACAAAAGATGTTCTGTGCCAATATAATTATGTCCCAGGGAACGCGCCTCTTCTGCTGCCAACTCCAATGACTTTTTTGCCCTGGGGGTAAATGGTAAATCTCCGATAATCTGAGTGCTGGGTCCGGGTTGTACTATTTTTTCAATCTCAAAGCGTATATTCTCTAAAGAAATACCCATCTTCTCCAAGACTGCTGCGGCCACGCCCTCGCCTTCTCTGATTAAACCCAAGAGCATATGCTCTGTTCCAATGTAATCGTGATTGAAACGCTTTGCTTCTTCTTTGGCTAAAATTATTACCTTCCTTGCCCTTTCTGTAAATCGGTTAAACATT
>JAGUWZ010000112.1 GCA_020062065.1 Candidatus Omnitrophota bacterium | reverse complement strand
TTGAAGGGTAACCTACATATTATGAAGTTAAGTCCCAAGGTTCATAAAAATTAATGCTTTTATAACACTCTGTGATATAATCTGTTATGTAATGAAGAACCGTCCCCCTCTACAAAAGCTGGAGCGATTGGTTGAGATACTTAAAGACATGGGTTCGGTGCTGGTGGCTTTTTCCGCAGGGGTGGATAGCACTTTTCTGGCAAAAATAGCCTACGATACCCTTGGCCAGAAAGCCATTGCCGTTACCGAAGTATCCGCATTTTTTCCGGATTCCGAAAAAGAGGATGCCAAAAGCCTGGCAAAGGAATTAAGACTCAAACACATTATTTTAAAGTCTCAGCCGCCAGCGAGCTGCTGGAAAAATTCCCTGCAACGCTGTTATTTTTGTAAAAAAGGATTATTCTCGCAGTTAGCGCGTTTAGCCAAAAGCAAAGGGATTGCCTATGTTGTGGAAGCCTCAAACCAGGACGATTTGAAAGATTTCCGACCAGGAAGAATTGCGCTGCGGGAATTAAAAATTAGAAGTCCTCTGCAGGAAGCAGGTTTAACCAAGCAGGAAATTAGATTGTTTTCAAAACGCATGGGTCTTAAGACTTGGAAAAAGGATAGCGCAGCCTGCTTAGCCAGCCGGTTTCCTTATGGCGAGAAGATTACACCAGAAAAACTTAGAATGATTGAGCGAGCCGAAGCGTATCTTAAAAAACTGGGCTTTTCGTGTATCCGGCTGCGTTATCACGGTTGCGTTGCCAGAATAGAAGTGAGCCAGACACAAATTCTTGCAGTGCTTAAAAAAAGAAATAAAATTGTCAATCGCTTAAAAAAGATTGGTTTTACTTATGTCACATTAGACCTGAATGGTTACCGCCAGGGAGCAATGAATGAGGTTATAGGATGGAAAAAAACAAGATAGTCCAGCTGCTTTCTAAAGTAAGGGCCGGGAAAATTTCCCCTGAAGACGCTTTCCAGATGTTGCGCCACTTGCCTTATGAGGATCTGGGATTTGCCAAGGTGGACCATCATCGGCTCATTCGTAGCGGAATGCCGGAGGTAGTTTTTTGCCAGGGTAAGAGCTTGAAACATATTCTGGCAATATTCGGCAGTTTAGAGAAGGAAAATAAAACAGTTCTCTTGACTCGCGCGGATAAGAAGACATTTCAGGCGGTGAGACGCCTGAACCGCAAAGCAGTGTATAATGAGCTTGCCCGCACTATTTCTCTTGAGGATAAAAAGGCCAAGAAAGAGGGCAAGGTGGGAGTAGTGTGCGCGGGAAGCGCGGATATTCCGGCAGCTGAGGAAGCAGCGGTGACAGCTGAGATTTTCGGTAGCCGGGTGGAAAGGGTATATGATGTGGGTGTAGCGGGAATCCATAGGTTGCTTGATTGCTTCAAGCGTATCTCAGATAGCCATTGTATCGTTGTCCTGGCAGGAATGGATGGCGTGTTGCCGTCAGTAATTGGGGGACTGGCTTCCTGTCCGGTAATTGCCGTGCCGACTTCTGTTGGTTACGGAGCAAATTTCAACGGGATTGCTCCATTATTGACCATGCTTAACAGCTGCGCTCCAAATGTGTCTGTGGTAAATATTAATAATGGTTTTGGCGCCGGTTATATCGCTGCTTTAATAAACAGGATGAAAAATGAGTGAACCAAAAGCCAAGGTTATGGCCTTAGAAGGAAACGCTAAATTTCAGCGCCTGCTGGCAGGCGTTCCGGAAACAGCAGGTATGAAGTCAGGTTATGTGACCTTAAAACGCAAAGAATCCGTTGGCCTTCATAGTACCGAGGCCAGAGAAGAAATAGTTATTTTCCTGGCAGGAAAAGCGCAGGTTTATCTAAAGGATAAGCCTAAAGTTTTTATTCAAGAAAAGCAACTTTTGTATCTCCCACCTTATACCGAGCATGATATAAAAAATATCGGCAAGAAAGACTTATGCTATGTTTATGTTGTTTCTCCACTAAAAAATACTAAATCTTAAGAGGCGGTGAAGTATGTCTGGTTTTGCAGTGGGTTTGGATAAAGAGAAGGCGCTTGCAGAGAAGATGTCTTGTTTGGGCATAAGCCAAGAGGATATCATCGAGAAATTTGTGAAGTCTGGCGGTCCAGGCGGACAGAATGTCAATAAGACTTCTACCTGCGTATATTTAAAACATATTCCCACAGGAATTGAGGTTAAATGTCAACAGGAGCGTTCACAAGCATTAAATCGTTACTTTGCCCGTCAAATGTTGGTTAAAAAAATTGAAAAGACTATCTTGGGAGTTTTATCTGAAGAAAGACAGCGTATTGAAAAAATCAAAAGGCAGAAACGCAGAAGAGCCAGGAGACTAAAGTTAAAAATCCTGGAAGAAAAACGCCTCCATTCCGAAAAAAAAACGCCTGCGCGCCAGAATCCGCCAGATCGAATAAGTCCCGTCAAATCATTAACCAATTTAATTAAGAACTACATTTTGAACGCAGATACACGCAGATTGCACGCAGATATACGCAGATGGAAAAGTTTTATCTGCGAAAATCCGCTATTTACTTCACAAGTATGCATAGCCCT
>JAGUWZ010000079.1 GCA_020062065.1 Candidatus Omnitrophota bacterium | reverse complement strand
CGTCTAAAGGCCCCCTCCACCGAACCCTTCTGCATATGCAGATTAACACGGAATCTATCCATTCCCGGAAGGGCAAGTGAAAAATCCAATTCCAGATTCCGTTCAAAGATTTCTTTTTGAGAATCAGTTAAAATTCCGTAAATCATTTTTTTAAGAGTATTGCGGTCTAAACAAGACATTTCTGTCCTGTGTAATCTTCCATCTATCCGTAAGATTGGTGGTTCATGCTCAGTTAAATGCAAATCTGAAGCCTTTTTTTTGATGCATAATAAAAGCAACTCTTGTATCTCCATTTTGCCTCCTTATTATTGATCTCTGAAAAATAATGAGAAGTAATCTGATTTAATAACTAATAAAATGATAACTTCAACCCAATTTTATTAACGCAGATTTTCGCAAATCAAACGCGGATAAATCTTTTTCATCTGCGTATATCTGCGTGTAATCTGCGTTCATCTGCGTTCAAAGAGTTTCCTGTTAGTTTTACAACTCTTTAGTATTTATCCCCTTTTATGAATTGCCATTTTTAAGTTAACAATGTCATAAATACTTCCTCGGATCGGCAATTTTGCCTTCTATTGCCGAAGCAGTTACGCTTGCCGGGGAAGCCAGATAAATAAATGCCTTGGGATTACCCATGCGGCCTTTAAAATTACGGTTAGCCGTTGATATCACATTCTCTGCGTCAGCAGGTATGCCGTTGTGCGTTCCTACACAAGGACCGCATCCTGGAGCCACCAGAACAGCTCCTGATTTAATAAATGTATCAATTATACCCAATTTTAAAGCTTCTAAAAATATGCTTCGCGAAGCCGGGGCGATAATAAATCTTACTCCTTGAGCAACTTTCTTTAATTTTAAAATTGATGCTGCAATTTTCAAATCACTAAGTCTGCCATTTGTACAGGTCCCTAAATATGCTTCGTTTATTTTTATATTTTTTAATTTATCTACAGATGTGACTGTATCAACATTATGCGGGGTTGAAACCTGTGGTTTAAGTTTAGAAATATCAAACTCTAAAATTCGTTCATAACCAGCATCTCTATCTGCAACAACAGAAATTATCTTTTTGTTTTTAGGCAATCTCTTCTTAAGCCACTCTATTGTCTTGTTATCCTGCGGCATGAATCCTGCTTTTGCGCCCATTTCTACCACCATATTACACATAGTAAAACGGCCATCCATATCTAGGCTATCAATAACCGGACCGCAGAACTCTATTGCTTTATAAGTAGCGCCGCCTGCTCCTACTCTACTGATGATATGCAAAATTATATCTTTAGCAAATACGCCTTTGGGGATTTTGCCCTTAATGATTATTTTTATCGTCGAAGGAACCTTAAACCAATTTTTGCCCGTGGCCAAGGCAATGGCTAAATCCGTCGAACCCACACCAGTGGAAAAAACACCCAAAGCACCGTAGGTACAAGTATGAGAATCCGCGCCTAAAACTAAATCCCCGGGTAATAATTGGCCTGATTCGGGTATAACCTGATGGCAGACCCCGCAACCAATATCATAGAGTCCGATTTTATAATCGAGTGAAAAGCGGCGCATTTTTTTATGCACACCTGATACACCTTCATTAGGAGAAGGTGCGCTATGGTCTATAACCATACAGAATTTCGTCTTTAATTGTTTAAGTCCTAATTCACGAACCCGATCGATTATAATCGAAGATGTCCCATCCTGTCCAAACGTAAAATCAACATTACATATGGCAAAATCACCCGCCGCCAAAATTTTGCCTGCATGTTTAATCAATATCTTTTCGGCAATCGTCTTTCCCATTTTTTATTTACTTAGCCAATTTAAGAACTATCTTTTTAAACGCAGATGCACGCAGATTGCACGCAGATATACGCAGATTTAAAGTTCTATCTGCGACTATCTGCATTTGATTTGCGAAAATCTGCGTTAAAATTGGGTTGAAATTATCATTTTACTAGTTGTTAAATCAGCTTTATTTACTTATAATTTCGAATTTCTAAATCCTATTTCGGATTAATCACTATTGTTCTTTGCAAAAATTTTGAGCTTTCGGAAGTAACTGAGTCATTGGAAACGACAGCGACGAGGTAATCTTACTTTTGAGATTGCTTTGTCGCTTCGGCTTCGCTTTGCAGTAGTAATGACGCTTTAATTATGCAAAATTATATAATAGGACTTGTTCTATATTTTATTTAGCCATTCCTCCAGCCTATCCATCCCCCTTTCTATCTCTTTAAGGCTTGTGGCGAAACTTATGCGAATATAGTCATCATTACCAAAAGCCATCCCCGGAATAACCGCGATTAATAACTCATCAAGGAGGCGGTTGGAAAATGTCATAGAATCCAATTTGGTCGCAGAGACATCGCAGAAAATATAGAATGCGCCTCTGGGTAATACATAAGATATTTTTTTCATCTTCTTTAGGCGCTCAACGATATAATCCCTTCTTTTTTGGAATTCGATAGTCATTTCCTTTGAAAACGTATCCGGCATACTCAGGGCTGCCACTGCTGCTTTTTGAGCAATAGAGGTCGGATTAGAAGTAGAGTGGTCCTGCAAATTCGATATCGCCTCCACAATATCTTGCGGTCCACCCAGATATCCAATACGCCATCCGGTCATCGCATAGCTTTTTGACAAGCCGTTGACGGTGATGGTTAAATCGTATATATCTTTTCCCAAAGAGGCAATGGACACAATTCTTATCTCATCAAAAATAATCTTCTCGTATATCTCATCGCTGATCACAAAAATCTTCTTATTTACGCAGATCTTGGCGATCTGACGTAATTCATTTTCATTATAAACGCATCCCGTGGGATTGGCAGGGCTATTAAGGAACAATGCCTTTGTCTTTAGACTGATATGTTTTAACAAATCTTCGGGTCTTATTTTAAAATTGTTGGCGCTTAAGGTCTTAATAAACCGCGGTATGCCTTCACAGAGATTAACCATCTCCGGATAACTTACCCAATATGGAGACGGAATGAGAACCTCATCGCCTTTATCAATCAAAACAAACAAGGTGTTAAAAATACTATGCTTTGCCCCGCAGGAAACAACTATTTGCTTGACATCATAATCAAGCGAATTATCTTTTTTGAATTTTTCTGAAATGAGTTTTTTTAGCTCAGGGATCCCTGTGGTTGGAGTATATTTGGTAAAACCAGATTGGATAGCTTCTACAGCTGCATCCTTAATCAGATTTGGGGTGTCAAAATCAGGCTCCCCTGCTGCAAAAGAAATAACATCTTTTCCTTCGATTTTGAGTTTTTTAGCTTTTGCGGTTATGGCGAGTGTGAGAGAAGGATTTATTTTTTTGAGTCGTTCAGATAGCCTGGTATCTATCTTCATTGAAAGCTCATAACGAATCTCTTTCTCTTTTAAATATGCGTCTTATACCACCCAAAAAACTTCTCACGGGCTTTTTGGTTATGGGTGGTTTTTCTAAAACCTTAACATCGGTTTTTAGACGAACTTCCTGAACAGGTTTTTCTTTAACCTCATCTTCCCTAGTTTCTTGAACCTGTTTAACTCCTGGTTTTACTTCTTTTTCGACCTTTGTTTTCTTCTTTTTTTCTTTGATTTCTGTGAGCTCCAGAATCACTAAATTAGCATTATCACCCCTTCTTTTTTCTAACTTAATAATCCTTGTAAACCCGGATGTCCGGTTTCCAAAACGAGGAGCGATATCTTTAAAAAGCAAACTAACGAACGAATGTTCACCCAATAACTTATAAGCTCGCCTTTTCTGAGTGAGGGTATTTTGTTTTGCCAGAGAAATAATTTTTTCCGCTAATGGCTGGCAAGCCTTTGCCTTGGCTTGAGTCGTTTTTATACGCTCGTATTTAAATAAATTTCTCGTCAGGCTTACAATTGTAGCTTCACGCCAGCTGGTAAAACGATTTAATGAATATTTTGCTTTTCTATGTCTCATCTTAATTAGCTAATTTAAGAACTACCTTTTAAACGCAGATACACGCAGATTGCACGCAGATATTCGCAAGATAAACCTTATTAATCTTTTTTCAATTTTTTAAGATCTACCTGCATACCCAGACTCAATCCCATTCCTGCAAGAAGTTGTTTTATTTCGGTTAAAGACTTCTTACCAAAATTTTTAAAACCGAGCATTTCATTTTCTGTCTTTTTCACCAAATCAGCGATGGTTTTAATATTTGCTTCTCTCAGGCAATTCGAGCTTCTTACTGAAAGCTCCAATTCCGAGATCGGGAGTCTAAGTTTTTCATATAGGGTTATTTCTTCTTGAGTCATCTCCAGCTCTTCCTCTTCTCCCTCAGGCAATTGGCCGAAATTAACAAAAATATCTAAATGCCTCTGCAGGATATTAGAAGCGTACAAGAGAGCATCTTTAGGGCTGATTGCACCGTTTGTCCATATTTCAAGTATCAATTTATCATAATCTGTCTTTTGTCCTACGCGTGTGTTTTCTACGTTGAAATTGACTCTCTTGACAGGGCTAAAGATTGAATCTATAGGAATTAGTCCTATAATTTGGTCTTCCTTTTTGTTTAATTCCTGTGGAACGTAGCCTCTGCCTCTGGACACCTCCATCTCTAGATGGAATTTGGTATCTTTGCTTAAAGTAGCGATATGTAAATCTGGATTAATTACCTCAATTGTTTCGTCTCTAACAATATCCTTGGCCTTGATTTCTCCTTTGGTATTTTTCTTTATATACACTGTCTTGGGCACTTTTGAATGTGATTTCAAAACCAGATTTTTAATATTCAAGATTATTTCCGGCACATCCTCAATCACGCCGGGGATAGTCGAAAATTCATGTTGCACTCCAGCAAACTTAAGAAAAGTTACAGCACTGCCTTCTATAGAAGAAAGTAAAACCCGTCTTAAAGAATTTCCCAGAGTAATACCGTATCCACGTTCAAAAGGAGCGGCAAAAAATTTACCATATTTATCATTGTAACTCGATTCATCGCATTCTAATTTCTTTGGTAATTGAAAATCCCTCCATTTAACTCCCATTTTTCATCTCCTTTAGCCAATTTAAGAACTACTTTTTTAAACGCAGATAAACGCAGATTACACGCGGATATACGCAGATATTTTATCTGCGACTATCTGCGTTTGATTTGCGAAAATCTGCGTTAATAAAATTGGGTTGCAATTATCATTTTACTAATTGTTAAATCACCTCATCTCCTTTAATGAGTAGACGTTCTCTCAAAAACTAACCAGAGAGGCCGCTTGAGGATGGTCGAAAACACAAAAAAACTCTCTGGATCCCCCAATTACTTAGAGTAATATTCGACGATTAACTGTTCTTCGATTGGTTGTTGAATGTCACCTTTTTCTGGCAATCTCAAAACTTTTATTTTAAATTCCTGAGGTTTAAATTCCAACCAAGAAGGAACAGTCCGGTCTTTAGAAAATTCTAAATTTTCCTTTAATTTATCTTTGGCTTTATCTTTGGCTTTAATCTCTATATCGTCTCCGGTATTTATTAAATAAGATGGTATATTTACCCTCTTACTATTTACCCAGACAAAATTATGACGCACAATTTGCCGCGCATGTGCCCTGGATAAACCCAACCCCACCCTAAATATCGCGTTATCCAGCCTTCTTTCTAACAGTTGCAAGAGCACCTTTCCCGTAACCCCTTTTGATTTAGAGGCAATGCTAAAATATCTGCGGAACTGCCGCTCCAGAACTCCGTATATCCTTTTTACCTTTTGCTTCTCTCTTAATTGCAGACCATAGTTAGAAAGTTTCATCCGGGATTTTCCCTGGCCATGTTGACCGGGGGCGTAGGCCCTTTTTGCAATAGGGCACTTTTCCGTATTACACTTTGCGCCTTTCAAAAATAGTTTCTTTTGCTCTCTGCGACATAATCTACAAGTTGCATCGGTATACCTTGCCATATTATTTCACTCCGTTTGCTTTACTCTTAATTTAGCCAATTTAAGAACTATCTTTTTGAACGCAGATACACGCAGATTGCACGCAGATATTCGCAGATTTAAAGATTTATCTGCGAGAATCTGCGTTTGATTTGCGAATATCTGCGTTAAAATTGGGTTGAAATTATCATTTTACTAGTTGTTAAATCAGCTTCCAATTCTAAACTCCCCAATCCTAACTTAAAAATTACACTCTTCGCTTCTTCTTTGCCCGACAGCCATTATGCGGAAT
>JAGUWZ010000052.1 GCA_020062065.1 Candidatus Omnitrophota bacterium | reverse complement strand
CTGTTACGTCAGGACGATAATATGATTCAGTTCCCTCAAGATTTTCTCTGGGGCGCAGCACTTTCCGCCTATCAGGCAGAAGGTAACAACCTAAATTCCGACTGGTGGGATTGGGAAAAATCCCAGGGTGTGCAAGAACCATCGGGAGAAGCCGCTCGACATTACCAACTCTATAAAGAAGATTTTGATTTAGCCAAACAACTCAACCTCAATTGTCATCGTCTCTCTATTGAGTGGAGTCGTATCCAGCCTTATGAAAATAAATTTTCTTCTCTGGAAATGGAACACTATAAAGATGTAATACTGTCTTTGAGAGAACGTTCAATTGAGCCTATAGTTACTTTACATCATTTTACCAATCCTCTTTGGTTTGCAAAATTAGGCGGTTGGCGGAGCGAAAAGTCAATAATCTATTTCTTAAGTTATGTAAAGTATGTTGTAGAGGCATTATCTGATAAGGTAAGCTTTTGGGTAACTATAAATGAACCTATGGTATATACATATTATTCTTATATTATAGGTGAATGGCCGCCGCAAGAAAAGTCAAGCCTTAAAGCAAAAATGGTGGCAAAAAATTTAGCCACTGCGCATATTCAGGCTTATAAACTTATACATTCTATTTATAAGAAAAAAAATTTACCTGCGCCTTTATTAAGCATTGCCCAAAACCTGATTGCCTTTGTGGCCTGTAAGAATAATTTAAGGAATAAATTTGCCGTATATTTAAGGAACAGGTTGTTTAATTTTGGATTAATTGATAAATTCATACGCCATAAATCTATTGATTACTTAGGTATTAATTATTATACCAGGCATTTGCTCGATTCTCCGGGATGGACGGTTAAAGCCCTGCTTACGGATGTCTGTAAAAATAATCATGATAATCTAAAAAAAAATTCTTTAGGATGGGAAATCTACCCCCAGGGTCTGTTTAATTTACTCATCCATTTAAAGAGATACAAATTGCCGATATTCGTTTTAGAAAACGGCATCTCTGCCCAGGACGATAATTTAAGATGGGAGTTTATCCGTGAGCATCTCAGGAATATATACCGCGCAAGGCAAGTTGGTGCTGATGTCAGGGGTTATCTATACTGGTCGCTGATAGATAATTTTGAGTGGAATAAAGGGTTTTCTCCTCGTTTCGGGCTTATTGAAGTGGATTACCGGACCTATAAAAGGACGCTCCGGGGAAGCGGGGAAAAGTTCTCCCTGGTATGTAAGACAGGTAAGCTTGATTGATGGGATTGAATAATTACGACTATATATTAAAAGAAATTTCTTTATTTGTAAGTCTCTCGGATAAAGAGCGGGCATTTGTCCAAAATAAATCTGGTCTTGCCGAATACAAAAAAGGCCAGCTCATTTACAAAGAAGGCTCTCCTCCTTCTTATTTCTATTGTATTCTTAAGGGCAGGGTGGTTATTTCTACGCTTGACCCTCACGGCAAACAGACAATATTGGAATGTCTGCACAGAGGAAAATACTTTGGTATTATCTCTGTGCTTACAGGCGAGCCGCATTCGGTAACTGCCAAAGCCCTAAATGATTGTTTGCTTTTAACTATTTCTAAAGATAACTTTGACTCTCTTTTAAAAAAAATACCCCGGCTTGCCATTGACTTAAGTAAAACACTCTCGCGAAGGCTCAAGCGCAAAGATATCCACCAGAAGACAATTTTTGAAAGTACAATTATTGCGGTTTTAAGTTCTTTTCCGCAAGCGGGAAAAACTGTGTATGCCTCTAATCTTGCTTTTGCTATCGCTAAAGAAACGCATAAGAAAGCGGTTATAGTAGATATATGCCCCAAGGATAAAGTTCACCGGCTGTCCAGGATATTAAATGCATCCAGTAATTACCGGGTTTTTAATCTCTCTGCTCGTGGGTTGGATATCGCGGGGATAAAAGATTATATCTTCAAGGATAAACTCGGCATTGATATAACTTACCTTACTTATGCAAATGGTAATGAATCTTGGCCGAGAGCGGTAGTTGATATTTTAAGTTTACTGGTTAACGATTACCACTATATCATTTTGGATCTGCCAAGTTTGCGGGAAGACTCTATCTTAACTATATTAAACCAATCGGACATAATTCATATTTTAACTAGCCCCAAAGAAACAGATCTAAAAAACACCCGCAGGCTGATTAAAAAGTTAGAAAGTGATTTCAACTTTACCCCGGCAAAGATAAAGATTATCGTCAATGAGAATAGGCCGTCTAAACTTACACTTGAGGAAAAATTTGCATTATTGAATCACGATATATTTGCCAATTTGCCCAGGATAGAAACCCGCGTCTCTGGAAGACTGGTTCTGGAAAAACCAGAGGCTGAATATTCCAAGGTCTTAAGACGCATATCGCGTCAGGAAGGTGGGTGTCTTGTAGGGTTAGCCCTTGGGGTGGGTGTGGCATATGGATTCTGTCATATCGGGGTGTTAAAAGTGATAGAAGAAGAGAAAATTCCCATAGATATTATCTCCGGTTCCAGTATCGGAGCCCTTATCGCCAGTCTCTGGGCGACAGGCAGAACATCAGAGGAGATACTCAAGCTTACCAAGGAATTCAGGGAGCCTAAATTTATCTGGAGTCTTCTGGATTTTACCTTCCCATTAAGGGGATTTATTAAAGGAAACAAACTGTATAATTTCTTAAAGAAATATTTGGGCAATAAGACTTTTTACGATATAAAGGTTCCTTTGAAGATTATCGCCAGCGATGTAAAAAGAAAAGAAAGCAGAATTTTTGACCAGGGTTCATTAATAGATGCGATTATGGCAAGCTGTAGCATGCCGGGGGTATTTACTCCCTTTACTTTTAAAGGAGAGATGTTGTTTGACGGCGGGATAATTAGTCCTTTGCCTACCGAGCCGTTGTTTGAATTGGGAGTGAGAAAAATTATTGCGGTAAATGTGACACCTTCCCGGCAAGATATTATTAAGCAGTATAACCAGATAAAAGAAAATATTGTCGCTAAAGCTAAAGTGGTTAATCAAAAATATTGGTTTAATCTCAAAGAATATTTGCGCAGGAAATTAAAGATAAACATCCTTGATTTTATCTTCAGCAGTTTTGAGATAATGCAGTCTGAGGTAGCCCAAAAAGAGGCGCAGCTGGCGGATGTAGTGTTACATCCGGATACTTCAGGGCTGCACTGGATGGAATTGCACAAATCAGAAGAGTTTGCCAAAAGAGGGGAAGAAGAGGCAAGAAAAAATCTGGATAAAATCTGGAAAGTGATTAACGAGTGAGATCCTGCCACTATCACCTACGCCGTGATAGTGGTAATTTAAGGAGGAACGATGAAAAAGTTAAGAATTTTATTTATTTTATTCTCCACATTTGCGGCCATGAGTTTTTCAGGCTGCGCGGGAATTAAAGAGGGATTAAAAGGTTTTGCGGGAGTTTCCACAAAGGTATTGGAGGAAGGTAGGCCAAGCGCCATTTCCCAGTCTTTTAATTGTGATTACAATAGCTGTTATTTAAAAGTCAAGGCTATACTTCAGGACATGGGCGCATATATTTATGCTAAAGATAGCCAGAAGAAGATGATTGCGATTTATGTCTCTGAAGAAGATACCACACCTCTGGGGATATTCTTTGAAGAAGTAGATAAAGCCAATACGAAGATTCTCGTTAGCTCTCCGAGTGTTTATGCCCAGGAGTTAATTTCAGGAAAGATATTTTCCACTCTGGAAAAATCTCTAAAAGCCAAGAGAGTGGAGGTAGAACTCAATGCCATCGAAGCTAAAAAATAGCTTGCTTCCAATGCGGGTTGAAGATTTTCCTTGATAGCCCAGGGAATTATATTACTTTAGATTCTTCGGTTGTTGGCCTTAAGGATCAAGAAAAGTTTTTAGGTTAAAACTTTTCTTGACTTTTAATTTATGCTGTATTATAATCGAAAATAAATCGAAAGTTAAGGCTAAACTTAAAATGCTTACCAAGCGTCAAAAACAAGTATTAAATTTCATAAAAAATTATATCAATAAAAATGACTACGCTCCATCCTTAGAAGAAATCAAAAAACATCTTCGCATCTCTTCTGTTTCTACCGCTCATTATCATGTTCAAGCATTACAAGATATGGGGTATCTTCGTAAAGAAATCAATCAGCCGCGAGCATTGGATGTTTTCTCAAAACAAAAAATGGTCCAAATTCCTCTTCTTGGCAGAATTGCTGCGGGAGCTCCAATCGAAGCCATAGAAAATAAAGAGACTATTGCAGTTCCTCAGGGTACAATAAAACCAAGTGGTAACTATTTTGCCTTAAAGGTAGAAGGCAAAAGTATGATAGACGAAAATATTGACGATGGCGATATTGTAATAGTTAAACAACAAAACTCTGCTAATAACGGCGATAGAGTAGTTGCGTTATTAGAGAATAACGAGGTGACTTTAAAGAAGTTCTATAAAGAAGGAGATACAATAAGGCTCCAAGCAGCTAATAAAAATCTTTCTCCTATATTTGTAAATCAAACTCAGGTGTTAGGAGTTGTGATAGACACGATTAAGCAATCAAAAGATATAGCGTTTAATAATTTAACTCCATTAGAAATAAATACTAAAAATGTCATAGAGAAAAGAGTAGAGAAAAGAGGGGACATTTCACCAAAATTGAAAATTGAGAAGCCCAAATTTAATAATTATCTAGATAGGATTTTTGATACAAGTTTTTCATATTTAACTTCTATTTTCAATAATAGTGAACTAAGCGTGTTTATTAAAAAACTAAAATATATCCATGCTAATGTACCCGAAGAGTATATCTCTCAGTTTAACAATATCTACTGCGAAGTTGTAAAAAACAATTATCGAATCGCTACAAATCCGAATAGATGCACAGAACTTATAAACTTTATAAACGATAAAAATACAGATTTAAAGTTGATCTGGGGAGATTGTCTTCAAGCTTTAAGAAAAATGGATTCCGAATCTATTCATCTTATGGTAACTTCTCCACCATATTACAATGCAAGAGAATATTCTCAGTGGAATAATATTAATGAATATTTAGAAGATATGAAAGCAATAATAAAAGAAACTTATAGAGTCCTAGATAATCATAGAGTTTGGGTTTTTAATGTGGGGGATATCTTTGATAATCCAAACACAGTTACGAAATCAGTATGGGGTAAAAGTAGGATTCCTTTAGGTGCATATTTTATAAAAATATTTGAAGAATGTGGTTTTACTTTTGTAGATGACATCATTTGGGATAAGGGTGAAGTGCAGAGTGAAAGACATAAAAATGGTGATAAGCCCTATCCTTTTTACCAATACCCTATGAATTGCTACGAACACTTATTGGTATTCCATAAACATAGATTAGATTTAACTAGATATCCATGTCCGCAATGTGGTTCTTTAAAAGTAAGTGGCAATACTCAATCTGAGCCTGGGTTACAAAGTTGGGAATGTAAAAATGAATCTTGTTTTAGAAGGAGTGCTGCTAATAGAGGCAAAAGATTTTCTCTAAAAACTAATTTAGTTCAATCAAAGACTTATCAAACAAAAGAAAACATGATAGATATTGAGCTTATAAAAAAGTGGCGCAGAGATATAGTTAGATTCTCACCGGTAATAAAGATTAATTCTAAAGGCGAGAATACTTTGGGCCATTCTGCGCCTTTCCCCGAAGATATTCCCGAAATGGCAATAAAGTTTTTTACTTATGTCGGAGATAAAGTTCTTGATCCTTTTGCTGGAAGTTTTACAACTACGATTGTTGCTAAAAAACTAAAGAGGACAGGTATAGGAATAGACATTAATAAAAAATTATTTAGAAATATTGTTTTAAAAAGAATAGAAAGAGAATTTAATACGCTTTGGGATAAGGCAATTTTTTCTGAAGTAGATTTAAGATAGTTTATTCTAATATCTGAAAATTGTTAAGAAATTTACCCCACCTGTGACCTTTTTTAGCAAAGTCTTTGCTAAAATGCTGCCTATTTTGATCTTTAAGAAAAGAAATTCCCCCTAAAGCATTTCCCATCGTTTGTTTAAAATCCTTAACACTTAAAACTAAAGGATATATTTTGTCATTGTTATCCTGATCTATGCAGATCCAAATATAAAAATGAGTAAGATTTTCTAATAAATCTTTTGGCTTCATATCAACAGCATATGTGTTTTTGCATTTATTCCCTTTATATTCAATTCTTGAAGATTTAACCTGTATTGTTCTGAATTTTGATTTATAACTTCTTGAGCCACAGTCGCATTTATGTGGCTTAAGATTAACTATACCGTTACATCCTTGTTTATAACAGGTTGGTCTATTAAATAAGTTTTTTGATCCACATTTTTTACACTTAGCTACATTTCCTCTGTTTTTGTGATTGCAGTCCCTACATATTTTATAAGCAATAATTCTGGTTTTATTTGTAGTTGATATTTCAGAACCACATTTGCTACATACTAAGGCAGGGGTAGGATTCCATTGCTTGCCACATTTTTTACAAACAACTTTATGTATTATCAAATCAAAATACTCATCGTACATCGGACTATAAACATTCCATCCCCTTTTTGATAATTCAAAAGAGGCAATAAATTCACCAAAACGCGAAAAATGTTTGGCGGTTAATGTTTGAGTGCTCATTTAACTCTCCTTAGGTTTTAAATAATTCTGAAACTTTAATATTTAATGCTTCTGCAATTTTATAAATGTTTTTTAAAGATAAATTTCTTTCTCCTCTTTCTATGCCTCCTATATACGTCCTGTGTAAATCTGACAACTCGGCTAACTTTTCTTGACTAAGGTTACGCCTTACCCGAAATTTCCTGACATTATTTCCGAATTGCTTATAAATTTTTTGATTATTCATCTTGATAGCCTAGGAAATTATATTACTTTAGGTCCTTCGGCTGTTGGCCTTAAGGATCAAGAAAAGTTTTTAGGTTAAAACTTTTCTTGACAAATATTATATAACATGATACTAATAAGTCTACATACTATAAGTATCATCAAAAAAATTTCGCCAGTGGCTTCTGAAGCCTTAAATACAAGAGGTTTTGTGTCTGGCTGTTTAGAGGAGTTTTTTAGAGTGTCTCAGGCGAGACAGGCGGGCATCCGTAGGTTTTTAGAT
>JAGUWZ010000082.1 GCA_020062065.1 Candidatus Omnitrophota bacterium | reverse complement strand
CATCTGCTCATTAAATTATTTGACTTGTATTATAAAATAACATATAATAAAATAAGTCTGTAGGGTAGGTTAAAACCTCACCCTACGACTTTTAATAAAGAGAGAGGAGGTGCCAGGATTGGTTTTAGTCAGTGAGAAGAAAAGACAGATTATAGATAATTTTAAAGTCCATAATCAAGATACTGGCTCAGCGCAAGTGCAGGTTGCGCTTTTAACGGAGAGAATTAATCTTTTAACTGAACACTTTAAATTCCATAAAAAAGATTTTCATTCTCGTCGGGGGCTCTTGGTTCTAGTAGGGAAGCGCCGCCGGCTTCTTAATTATCTTAAGAAAAAGAATATCGCTCTATACCGAGAAGTCTTAGAGAAACTTAGTCTGAGGAAATAGTCTTAATACCTTAAGAATATCCTCATCAAAACCTTATTATCAACCGCGTAGGTTGATGGTTGATTTAGGAATTATTAACCTACGCGGTTGATTCGCTATAGGATTATATGGAAGATAAAAAACAAAGTATTAAATTCGGCAGACAAGATTTAATTTTAGAGACAGGCAGGATTGCTAAACAGGCCAATGGTTCGGTTACGGTTTGCTACGGCGGGACAGTTGTATTGGTCACCGCCTGTATGTCAAAAGAAATTAAAGAGGGACAAGATTTTTTTCCTTTAACAGTTGAATATCAAGAAAAGACATATGCAGCAGGAAGAATCCCCGGGGGTTTCTTTAAAAGAGAAGGCAGGCCTTCCGAAAATGAGATTTTAAGCGCACGGCTTATTGATCGTTCTATCCGTCCGCTTTTTCCTAAAGGTTTTTTAAATGAAATACAGATTATCGCCGTGGTTTTATCCTCAGACGGTGAAAACGACCCGGATGTCCTGGCAGTAAACGCAGCATCGGTTGCGCTGGGCATATCCGATATCCCTTTTAATGGACCTATCGCTTGCTGTAGAGTGGCAAGGGGCAAAGAAGGGTTTATCCTTAATCCTACCTATGCAGAATTGGAAACCTCTGATTTAGATATAGTGGTTGTGGTCAACGCTAAAGGCGTGGTGATGCTGGAATCGAAATGTAAACAGCTGTCTGAAGAGCTATATTGGCAGGCAGTTAAGTTTGGTTTTCAGAACCTACAGGAAATTATTTGTTTTCAGCAAGATTTCGCCAAGAAATATGGTAAGCCCAAGATAGAACCAGTGTATAAAGAAATTGATTCTGTATTACAGGAGAAAATCCAGGATTTATCTGTAGAGCGTTTAAAAGAGATATATAAATTAAGTAAGAAGGAGGATCGAGAAGAGGCAGTGGGTTTATTGTCAAAAGAATTAGAAGCCAAGCTTACGTCTGAAGGATATTCAGCTTTAGATATTAAATCGGCTTTAGTGAAAGTAGAGCAGGACCAGGTTAGAAAAAAGATTATTCAGGAGAATGTGCGTGTTGATGGCCGACAGTTCGATGAAATTAGACCAATCTCCTGCGAGGTTTCTGTCCTGCCGCGTACGCATGGTTCGTGTATCTTTACCCGCGGTCAAACTCAAAGCCTGGCAGTTACCACTCTGGGAACAGGTGAAGATGAGCAGATGATTGAGGCGCTGGAAGGCGAGAGGTATAAATCTTTTATGCTGCATTACAGTTTTCCGCCTTTTAGCGTTGGCGAGACCGCACCAATGCGAGGTCCGGGCCGTCGGGAGATTGGCCACGGCGCATTGGCAGAGCGCTCCCTTTTAGCGCTGATGCCTTCCAAAGAAGAATTTCCTTATACAGTGAGGGTAGTTTCTGAAATTTTAGAATCCAACGGTTCCTCAAGTATGGCCACAGTCTGCGCGGCAAGTTTATCTTTAATGGATGCGGGCGTGCCGATAAAAGAAGCGGTTAGTGGTATAGCCTTGGGTCTGATTAAAGAAGGCAGTAATTCAATTATCCTGACTGATATTGCAGGCATAGAAGATCATTTCGGCGATATGGATTTTAAAGTTGCCGGCACTAAGAATGGTGTTACCGCTGTCCAGTTGGATTTAAAAATCGATGGCATAACTCTGGATTTATTAAAGGAATGTTTAGAAAGGGCAAAATTGGCAAGACTTTTCATCTTAGATAAGATGCTCGCCGTGTTAAAACAACCGCGTCAGACTCTATCAACGTATGCCCCAAGGATTGATAAGCTCAAGATTAATACTGAAAAAATTGGCACACTCATTGGTCCCGGGGGTAAGATGATAAAGCAGATTATCGCTGCTACCGGCGCTACTATTGATATCCAGGATGACGGAACGGTATTGGTGGCTTCTAATGATGCTGCTAAATCCCAGGCAGCTATTGCCATGATAAAAGCCATTACAGATGAAGTAGAGGTGGGCAGGATTTATACGGGTAAGGTAAAAAGAATTACCAACTTTGGAGCTTTTTGTGAGCTCGCCCCTGGAAAAGAAGGTCTGGTGCATGTTTCGGAATTATCTGACCGTTTTGTAAAAGACGTAGAGGAAGTGGTTAAAGTAGGAGACGAAATTAAAGTTAAGGTTATCAACATAGATGAATTAGGCAGGATAAACCTGAGTAAAAAGCGCGCAGAAGAATGATGGACGCTACCCTTGACAAGTTTATCTAAACTCCTTAAGGGTCTGCTCATTAAAAGTGAAAGAAAAGAGAATAAATGAGATTAAAGGCATCATCCTACTTGCTGCAGGTCTTATCGTTTTAGTCAGTCTGGTTTCGTTTGTCCCTAATGATCTTAGTTTTTATACCTCTCATCCCAACCTTTCCCCTAAAAATCTAATTGGAAGATTTGGCGCATACCTTGGCTGGGTTATTATTCTTTTGTTGGGCAGATGGGTGAGTTTTATTATCCCTTTGTTTATGTTCTGGTTAGGGATAAAGCTATTCAGACACCAATCTCCTTATTTGCGCCAACCCAGAATAATCGGATTATTGCTTTTGTTATTGTCTGCGAGTTCCTTTATAGCTCTGTTGACCTTAAAGAATGAATCAATTAGTTTCTATCGCGCAGGTTTTTTGGGGTTTCTAATCTGTAGATTCTTCATTAAATATTTTGGCGAATTGGGCAGTTATATTCTCTTTATCACCTTGATACTTTTATCCCTGGCATTGGTTACTGAGATATTAATTTCCACCTTTCTTTTAAATCTCGTAAATAAAGTAAAATCCAGGCTTATCCCCTTCTTTAAGATAAGAAGAAAAGAAGAGCTTCAAGCCAAGACAATTATGGCAAAGAAGAGCAAATTACAAGAATACAAGTTAAAAAACAAGGCAGTTACAGATGAGCTCTCTGCAGAGGAAGAGCTGGGAAAACCCGCTTCTTTAGTCAAGCCGAAGGTTAAAATCAAGACCGAGACATCTGTTGCCTCTGAACCAGAGATTAAGCCCCACCTCGTAAAAATAGGGGATTATCGTCTGCCACCTTTGGATTTATTGGATTCACCTCCACCTCTTGAGGCAAGGCAGATTAAAGAAGACCTTACTAACAATGCGCGTATCTTGGAAGAAACCTTAGATGATTTTGGTATCGCGGTCAAGGTCACTGATATTGAGCGAGGTCCGATAATAACTCGTTATGAACTAGAACCTGCGCCAGGGGTAAAATTAAACCGTATCGTTTCATTAAGCGACGATATTGCCCTGACCATGAAAGCACAATCAGTGAGAATTGTTGCTCCTATTCCGGGCAAGGCCAGGGTTGGTGTGGAAGTGCCTAATATTCAAAGCACGCTGGTTTATCTTAAGGAAGTGCTGGCATCCAAGGAATTTCAAGAGGCAGAATCAAAATTAACCATTGTTTTAGGTAAGGATATTGCGGGCATGCCAGTAGTTGCAAATTTAGACAATATGCCTCATCTTTTAATCGCCGGGACAACCGGTTCAGGAAAGACCGTGTGTGTGAATGCGCTGGTAGTTTCTCTGTTGATGAAGTCAACTCCCAACGAATTAAAATTCGTGATGATTGACCCGAAAATGGTGGAGCTGGCGCCTTTTAATGGTCTGCCGCATCTTTTATGTCCGGTGGTTACTGAATCCAAAAAAGCAGCGAATGTGCTTAACTGGGTGGTAAATGAAATGGAACGCCGTTATCGGCTTTTGGCAGAAGCTGGGGCGCGTAATATTATGATTTATAATGAAAAACAAGAAGAATCCATTCCTTATATTGTAGTTATTATAGACGAATTTGCGGACTTAATGGTAGTTGCACGCGACCAGGTTGAAAGTGCGGTTACCCGCCTGGCACAGCTTTCGCGCGCAGTAGGAATACACTTGGTTCTGGCTACCCAAAGACCATCGGTGGATGTAATCACCGGTGTAATCAAGGCAAATATGCCTGCACGTATATCTTTTAAAGTCGCCTCCAAAGTGGATTCGCGCACGGTATTGGATATGAACGGTGCGGATAAACTTTTAGGGAAAGGCGACTTGCTTTTTTTAAAACCACAGGATGCAAAATTAACCCGGGCGCAGGGCTCGCTGGTTAACGATAAAGAAATCGAAAGGGTGGTGGATTTTATTAAATCTCAAGCCACACCGTTCTATGATGAAGAGATT
This sequence comes from Candidatus Omnitrophota bacterium, assembly GCA_020062065.1. Taxonomy (GTDB): domain Bacteria; phylum Omnitrophota; class Gorgyraeia; order Gygaellales; family Profunditerraquicolaceae; genus JAGUWZ01. The sequence goes on along the minus strand of JAGUWZ010000082.1, from coordinate 4,164 downwards.
TTAAAAGAGCAACAAAAATTCAGTAAAGACTTTGGGGAAAAAGATGAATTTTACGACGAAGCGGTAAGGATTATTATTGAGAGCAATCAGGCCTCGGTCTCTATCCTGCAACGCCGCTTGCGTCTGGGATACAGCCGGGCTGCCAGGATTATTGATATGATGGAAGAGGACGGTATCATTGGCCCTTATGAAGGGAGTAAACCCCGTAAGATTCTCGTGGATAGAGAAGAGTGGCTTAAAAAGGATGTAATGCAGGATAAAGTTTGAGAGTGAGGATTATGGAATCCGTAGGCGCGAAATTAAAAAAATTGCGTTTGGAAAAAGGAGTTAGTCTTGAAGAAGCGCACAAAAAGACTAAGATTCATTTAGACATCTTAAGGTCAATAGAGGACGATAGCTTTGTAAATATTAATCCTGTATATTTAAAAGGGTTCTTGAAAATTTATTGTAAGTTCCTGGGGGTTAATCATCAGGATTATTTGACAGGTAGCAGCCAACCGCAGCTGGCAATAAAATCATTATTTGAAGAAGAAAAAGTCCGGAAATTTCTTAAACCGGTCAGGCTAAAGCAACCTTTCTTAAACACCAAAATTATCTTTATAATCGTCTCCATAATAGCGCTGGTATTTTTATCAATGGGCTTAGTCAGATTAACTAAAAATCTTTCTTTTTCTATCAAGAAAACCAAACCTCCAGTACAAACAAAATCTCAACAGATAAAAAAGCCTCGTTTAACTAAACCTCAAGATAGAAAATTAGCGAAACCGACTCTTGAAAACATAGGTTCTAAGACGTTAACTGGAAAAAAGTCTGAATTCGAAATAAGAATCGCTATCCATGCCATTGATGATTGTTGGATACAGGCAAAGGTGGATAACCGCATTGTTTTTCAAAACGTTTTGCAAAAGGGCAGGTTTGAAAGCTGGACAGCTAAGGATAAAATAGAACTTTCCTTAGGAAGCGCCGGGGCAGTACGGTTAGAAGTAAATGGTAGACTTATTCCACCTCTTGGTCGAAAAGGCCAGGTGCTTAAGAATATTATAATCACCCAGAAAGAGGGTTTGAAGGTAGGAAAATAATGACTAAGGCTAAAATAGGAATACTTAGTTTAGGTTGCCCCAGAAACTTAGTGGACTCAGAGAATATCTTAGGCCGTCTTAAGTTTAAAGGTTATCCTATTGTAGATATAGAAAAAGCCGATATTGCTATCGTCAATACTTGCGCTTTTATTGAAGAGGCCAAGATAGAGTCTATTGATGCAATGTTAGACTTGATTAGTTTAAAAGAAAAGGGTGATTTGAAAAAAATAATTGTTTATGGATGTTTATCTCAGCGTTATAAAGAAGTCTTAAAAAAAGAAATGCCGCAGGTGGATGCCTTTGTGGGTAGGATTGCTATAAACCATGACCTAAAAAGATTTAATCTCTCGCCTAAACATTACGCATACTTGAAAATCTGCGAAGGCTGCATTAATCACTGCAGTTACTGTATTATCCCTAAGATAAAATCCAAATTTACTAGCCTTGATACCAGGACTATTCTTAAAAAAATCGCAGAATTAGACAGGGATAGGGTCTCAGAGGTGAATATTATTGGTCAGGACATAACCGGCTACGCCATAGATTTTTACGGAAGTCCGAAATTGCCCGAATTGATTAGAGAAATAGTTAAAAGCTCCAAAAATATACATTGGTTGAGGCTGCTTTATTTATATCCTTCCCGGCTAAATGACGATTTATTGAAATTAATCCGGGATGAACCCAGGATCTGTAAATATATCGATTTGCCTTTACAACATATAAATGACCGAATATTAAAGCTAATGAACAGGCAGACATCAAAGAGAGACATCCTAAATCTTATTTATAAGATTAAAAAGACTATCCCGGATGTGGCCCTAAGAACTTCTTTAATTGTGGGGTTTCCTTCTGAGAACGATAGGCAATACCAGGAATTGCTTGATTTTATTAAAGAGGCAAGATTTGAGAGGCTGGGTGTTTTTATATATTCCCGAGAAGAAGGGACAAGGGCATATAATTTCAAAAATCAGATTCCCAAGAAAATAAAAATAGAGCGTTTTAACGAGATTATGTCGGTCCAACAAAAAATTTGCGAAGAGTTGAACAAAAAATTCTTAGGTAAAGTGATCGAGGTATTAATAGATGAGAGAAGCGATGATTGCTATCTGGGCCGGACTGAGTATGATGCCCCGGAAGTGGATGGTCAGGTTTTTGTTAAATCAAAAAGCAAATTAAAACCAGGGGATTTTGTCAAGGTAGAAATCAAGGATACGCTTGAGTACGATTTAGTAGGAGAGGTCAAATAAAGACATAATTAATAAGAAACTGTTTCCGAGTTGTTCAGGAAAATGGGATTATTTGAACCCGCTGTCCCGATTGGAATAGAACAGTTTCCGCTTTGGGTTGGAAACAGTTTCGTGATTACGTGATTAAAATGAATATAGCCAATAAGATTACCTTATTAAGGATTGTTCTCACATTTGTGTTTATGGTTTTTTTATCAATACAGGGGCTCTGGCCAAAAATTATAAGTCTGGTGATTTTTGTATTTGCCGCTCTATCTGATTTTTTTGACGGCAAGCTCGCGCACAGGAAGAATATGGTTACGGATTTCGGCAAGCTTATGGACCCAATTGCGGATAAAATTCTGGTACTTGCGGCGTTTGCTGCTTTTGTGCAAATGCAGTTGATTAAGGATTGGATGTTTATGATTATTATTTCTCGTGAAATTTTAGTTACATCATTAAGGCTTTTTGCCCTGAACAAAGGAAAAGTCTTATCCGCGGGCAAGATGGGAAAACATAAGACCCTATCTCAAATGATTATTATATTTTTTATATTGGGTTTTATTGTGTTCAAGGAAGTTAGACTCACCTATTTTATCTGGAATCCCGACTGGGACAACTTATTTAATTTCAGCATAAATATCATTATGTGGTTTATCGTCGCGCTTACCCTCTATTCCGGATTTTTCTATCTCTGGGATAACCGTAAGATAATCGCCAACATATAGTCGAGCCTTTAACCTAATTTCCAACCTACTCAAGTGATAGTGGTTTGGACCAGTTCTAAATTTAGTGAGATAGTCATAAAAATAATCACCACTTTTTTCTTCGTGGGATACCTGCCTTTTATTCCCGGCACTTTCGGCAGTATCGCCGGCGTGTTTCTCTTCTTCTTGGTTAATAACAACGTTTTTATACTTAGTTTATTAACCTCTTCTTTCTTATTACTAGGATTTTTGTTATCTGGCAGCGCAGAGAGGATTTTAAAGCAGAAGGACCACCGTTTTATTGTTATAGACGAGGTCTCTGGTATGCTTTTAAGTTTGTTATTTATACCTTATGATTTAAAATTAGTGATTATCGCTTTCTTTTTGTTTCGGATATTAGATACACTCAAGCCTTATCCTGCTGGCAGGGTGCAAAATATACAGGGCAGCATTGGAATTATGGGCGATGATATTATTGCTGCCTTGTATACCAATATTATCCTTCAGTTAGTTTCCAGAGGTTTGCTTAAGTTATAGCTCCCAAAGGCGCTTCTTTTAAGACTTCATAGATTGGTCCTTTGGGGGCAAGTGTGCTTTTAAATAAGGTTATTTTGTCAACATATAATTCCGGGATTTCTTCCTTAGCTGTGTCTTTTAAGGCAATCAAATTATTTACCAGAGCCTTGCGGTTTTTAGAAGACCTTGTTCTGCCTATGGTAATATGAGAGGAGAAAGGTTTGTCTTCAACAGGTATTCCTATTCCGGATAATTTTTCCTCTAACTCTTTAGCGATTTCTTTTACTTTCACATCTCCTTTATCAATTCCTACCCAGATTACTCGGGGAGATGTTATACGCGGGAAGGCGCCGATAGAAGCGATATTCAGGTAGAAAGGGGTTTTATCTTTAGAAATATCTTCCATAAGCTTAGTTACATTCTCTTTGGTTTTATCATCAATTTCGCCTAGAAACTTTAAAGTTAAGTGAATATTTTCAGGCCTAACCCATTTTACATCTGCCTGAGCGAGTTTTAATTTTTCCTGCAGGCGGCAGAGGTAGTCTTTAATTTCCCGGGATAAGTTTATGGCAATAAATGTGCGCATATAAAAGTAACCAGAAACCAGTAACCAGAAAAATCTGATGATAATTAGAT
>JAGUWZ010000096.1 GCA_020062065.1 Candidatus Omnitrophota bacterium | reverse complement strand
GCGTTTGATTTGCGAAAATCTGCGTTAATAAAATTGGGTTGAAATTATCATTTTACTAGTTGTTAAATCGCCTTACTTGAATTAAAGAAAGCTGCAGGGTTAATTCGCCAAGACAACTTGCGTCGTCGCAAGCGAAAACGAGCGCTCCGTAAGTTATGTGCTCATTAAGCTTCGATAATAAACATTGATTGTCCAAATTCCACGGGCTCGGCATTTTCAACCAGTATCTCTATGAGTTTACCTTTGACTTCGGATTTTATCTCATTCATCAACTTCATTGCTTCGATAATACAAACCACCTGTCCTGGCTCGATAATCTGCCCTACCTCAACATAAGGAGGCGCTTCGGGTGATGGTGCGCGGTAAAAAGTTCCCACCATAGGAGCTTTTATTTCTAGATTCTTTGCCGCGATTTTTCCTGGCGACGGAGAAATTTCTCTCGGCTGCTCCCCTGCCACTTTTTCTCTTTCGATTAGTATCGGTGCATTAAAGCTCTCCACCCCAGAACCTGCTTTTTTTAATCTAATGCGCATGCCTTCCTTCTCAATCTCTAATTCCACCAACCCGTTTTCATTCATCAGATTTATCATTTCTTTGATCTCTTTTATATTCATCCCCTAAGAAATCCTCCTTTTCGTCCCTTAAGAATACTATTTCTAACGGGACAACTTCTTCTTACTGGTTAACCCTTTCCACATATGAGCCGCTACGACTATCCACTTTGATGAAATCACCTGTATTAATAAAAAGCGGAACCTGAATAATTGCGCCTGTCTCAATTGTAGCGGGCTTAGTCCCGCTTTTAGCAGTATCCCCCTTTATGCCTGGTTCGGTATGGATAATTTTAAACTCAATAAAATTTGGTAAATTAACATAAAGAATTTGCTCTTTATAATAATAGACGGTTACCTCAAGATTATCCTTTAAAAACTTAAGCCTGTCTCTCATAATTTCTTCAGAAATGCTTATCTCTTCATAATTATCCTGGTCCATAAAATAGCACATTTCTCCAGAAGAATATTGGTATTGTAGTTTCCTTTCTTCAATAAATGCCTCTTCTATTTTTTCATCACCCCTGAACGTTTTTTCTAAGACATTATTATTCTTTAAGTTTCTTAATTTTGTGCGCACAAAAGCAGCGCCTTTTCCTGGCTTTACATGCTGAAAATCTATAATCATATAAACATCAGCATCAACAAGAATAGTTAAACCATTTTTTATTTCATTTATCGAGAGCGCCACTTAAAACCTCCATCCTTTCTTTGGTTACCAGAACCATATCTTCAATTCTTATGCCGAAATTGTCCGGTAAGTAAATCGCAGGCTCAACCGTAAACACCATATTATTTTTGAGCCTTTTATTTTCTTTTTTATTAATATAGGGCTCTTCATGCACCTCTAAACCTACACCGTGTCCTAAACCATGGCTAAAAAATGAAGCATAGCCTTTTTTCTCTATATAACCCCTGGCAAAACCATCTATTTTGTTTATAACTACACCTGGTTTTATCTTAAGCATAGCTAATTCTTGGGCTCTAAGAACAATTCTATAGATTTTTTTGACAAGAGGATTTATTTTACCCGAGAAGAAAACCCTTGTCAAGTCAGATTTATAACCTAAGTAATCTACTCCCAGGTCTAAAAGAACCACTTCGTCTTTTTTAATCTTTCTTTCTGAAGTCAAGTGGTGGGGAAATGATGAGTTTTCTCCGGCGGCAACAATTATATCAAATGAGGAAGCAGTTGCCCCATTATATCTTATAAATCGTTCCAGTTCTGCGGCTATTTCTAATTCTTTCTTACCAATTACGATGAAATCCTTTATAAATCTAAAAGCCTTGATGGAAATTTGAATCGCCTTTCTAATTTTTTCTAACTCCTGCGGAGTTTTTAACTGTCTTAACTCTTCAACCAAACCAGAAGTGGCAACCAGACCCACATTATTATTCAATTCTTTCCTGATTTCTTTATATGCGGCAAAAGGTAACTGCCTTTCTTCAAATCCGACGCATTTAAGACGTAATCCATGACAGATATCAGCGATTTTCTTAAAAACAGCGCTGTTTGTTTGTTCTATGGTGAAACCTTTAAGACGCTTTCTTGCTTCTTCTATATAGCGTGAATCAGTAATATAGACATTTTCTTTTTGGGATATCACAAGATATGCATCACGGCTCCGTAATTCCGTGAGGTAGGAAATATTAGCAGGCGAAGATAAAATAAGACCGTCAAGAGAGTCTTTGTTTAATTGAGTAATAATCCGATTTACTTTTGAATCCATTTTTTTGAATCCTTATAATCGTAGGTTAAGGTCTAAACTTCGCCTTGCGTAGAGCAAGTAAGGGAGGTTTAAACCTCCCTTACTTGCCTCAAGAAATATGGATTCGTTGCCTACGGCTCGCTGGGTTATATGAAAAATTGCGCCTGATTATGCAATTAGAGACCTGTTCTCTAATTGCAATTATTCCGCTTCATCAATGAGCATCACAGGGATTCCGTCTCTAACGGGGTATTTCTTCCCGCATTTCTTACAGACAATTTTATTGTCTTTTAATTCCACATCGCCTTTACAGGCAGGGCAGTCCAAGATATCTAATAGTTCCTTATCAAGCATTTTTCTTGCCTCGTTAAATCCGTATTTAAACTATGTATTCTCTTTATTGGTTGTCTTTGATATATATTGCATCCTCAATTCATAAAGCACATTATCAATAAGACTATCTTCCTCTGTACTCAGGTTACCTCGGGTCTTTTCTTTGAGCATAGCCAGGGTATCAATAATCAGTTTGCCCTGGGAAAAGTTTGTCTCTTTACGCTTTGTCAGAGGATTAGGAATCTCACCCAAGGCAATAGCAGCCTGAACTGAGAGGGTAGTAACAAAGAAACTAAAATCCGGCTCGCCAGGAAAAGCCTCTTCGACAGAAGGAGTAGTCTCCTCCTTTTTAGGATAAGTCCCTTCCTTAAAGGCAGAGGAAGGACCATCGTTTTTAGGATTAAGGTGCTCTTGGCCTTGCAGCTTTTCTTTTTCTACCTTCTCTTTCCAGGCATCATCGATCTTTTTATTTTTCTCTTCCATATTTCAAGATATTATAATCCCGGCGTAACCCACAACGCTGCTGGTGTCACCGGTTACATCAGCGCTAGTTTGATACTTAGCCAGGTTAGCTTTCTTAGCGCCCAATAATTTTACCGCTGAAAGCATAACCACGACAGGGGCATAACCACACATAGTTATGTTAAACCTTCGGATTCTCTGGAAAAGTTTATCCTCGTCCAATTCTAATATCGCCTCAATCGCCTGCTTGTCTTTGTTCCGGGCTTCCTCTTGAGATTCATAGTGAGTCATATCAGAACTTGCCACCAGCATCACCGAGTCTTTTATATTTAACTCATTTATAACAGAAGCTATTGCCTTACCAACTTCTTTAAGCTCAGATAAGTTATTAGAAGCAATAGTAATGGGAACTATCTTAAAATCTTTCTTAAGGTATTGTAAAAAAGGCAACTCCACTTCCAAGGAATGTTCATATAGATGCGCAAGCGTATCATCCTGCAAGTATTCGTTGCTTCCCAGCAATGCTTTTGCCAATTCATCATCAATGGCGATTTCCCCTAAAGGAGTCTGCCATATTCCTTGCGTCATAATAGCAAAAGGCATTCCGTAACCTGTATGATTAGGGCCTAAAAGAATTATTTTATCTTTGATATTAATCTCTGAGAGAGTATATCCGGCTACAGCGCCGGAATAAATATAGCCTGCATGAGGCAGTATGCAACCATAAACATCAAATTTAGCTTTTTTATCTATGAATCTTTCTATTTGCTTTTTCAGCTCTGGCTCAGAGGAAGGGTAAAATTGTCCTGCGACCGCAGGTTTCCTGAGATTAGATTTTTCCATCGAAGACTGTCTCTAAAAATTCCTTACTTTCTTTTAGATCAAGCGGGGTGGCCGGATGGTGCGCTTCGATGACTTTCAGGGTTTCTTTTTTCAGATATGGCTCTAATCTTCTGAAATCAAAGTCACCTTTTCCCGGCGCTTGGTGGTCGCAACATCCGCTAACATCATGCAGGTGTATACCAATCATCGCATCCTTATATAAATTCAGCAAATCCTCGTGTCTCAAAAACCCTAAATTTTCCATCACCTGCGCATGACCTACATCATGCCAGTAGTAAACTTGAGAATTACGGAATCTATCCAGAATTACGACTATTTCCTCTAAACAAGGTATCTCCCGATAATAAAAGCGTGTTTCAATACCTAAAAATACATCTCGCCCCTTAGCATAACGATTTAACTCTTCCAAACTCTTAAGCGTATTTTGCAAAAAAGGCCTATAATTTTCTTGCCTCTGTTTTATTATATCCGATTTTATCTCCTGGTATTCTTTCGAGTCACTCAGGCCCCTGTTGTACAACTCAATGAGTTGCCTTGTCTTCTCAGCGATTTCTACCCTTCCGCTGTGCAAAACAACTACCTTGGCTTGTAGGCGATTTGCAGTATCTATGGTCTTCTTTGTTTGTTCAACAGCCCTTAGCCTTTCTTCTTCGTTAGCAGAAGCCATAGAGTAATAATCAGGCAGGGCATCTTCTTTTTTTACTCCCTCTGGTATGGGACAGAAGTTATGAATACTCTTAATTTTTATCTTCCCTCTCTCCAGGAGTCTTGCGATACTTTCGACAACAGGAGAGGTAAGGTTAAAACTTAACTCTATTTCTTCGAAACCCAATTCTTTTATCTCAAAGACCAAACTTTGCCCATCAGTATGACGGAATGCGTTCCAGGCAGTAGAAATTATCAAACTCATACCTATTTTCTCTCCCGCATCTTCCTTCTTTTGCGTTCGCTGGGCTTCTGGTAATGTTTGCGCTCCCTTACCTCTCTTAAGATACCCTCTTGTTCAATCTGTCTTTTAAAACGCCGCATTGCCGACTCAAAAGAATCCCCTTCTTTGATTTCAACCCTTGGCAATCTAATCATCTCCTTTCATATTTTATGCATTATTTTGAGAAATAATATATCGCTGATTTTGAAGGATGTCAATGTTTAACCATACTTTGCTCCATAAAATCTTTGGCGCTTCAAAAATTCCTGCTACACCTCTGCCCACCTCGTAGGTAGACATTCTGGTTCTCAAAAAACGACCTTGTTTACTCTTGGGGGGCACTTTGAGGAACGTCCCTGCCTCCCTAATTATACCCTCTGAAGCTGACGTACATCAGCTTCAAGATGCTTAATGAGTCTTTGAATTTTGTCTACCTCCTCTTCTTCAAAAAGTTTCTCATTGCATTTAACACACACAAAAGCAGGAACCTCTTCGAGATAGAGATGGTAATCCTTTCGGTTGATACTATAACCTGCCTTAACCTT
>JAGUWZ010000049.1 GCA_020062065.1 Candidatus Omnitrophota bacterium | reverse complement strand
TTGTATTTATCACGACTATCGAGAAGTCTGTTGAAGTCTGCAAGAATTTCATCTGCATGTTTGATAATATTATCCCTTTTCATTATTCTCTGCAGGATAGACAGCAGGGCTATATTGTCGCTAAGGACAGAAGCCGCAAGATAAAAAAGGCATCCCTGATGAGTGTATCCATTGCTTTGATCAACAGGAATAAACCCGAAGATTTCAGGAATATTGTCCAGATAAATGAAAAGATAGTCGAGATAAAAGATTATCTTAAAGAAATTCCCGGGAGCAAATTTATGGCGGATAGAAGGAGTCCTTCTTTCGACAGCCACCAAGAACCCCGGGTTTATGAAAAGAAACAAAATCTGCTTGATTCCTATCGGCCGCTGGGCCAGATTTTGCTTGAGAAAGACTATATAACCAGCGAACAGTTAGACGAGGCTTTAATAAATCATTGGCGTAGGGGCGTTTCTCTCGGTGAGACACTTAAGGATATGGGATTTATTAAAGATCCTCAATTGCAGGAGGCATTAAAAATCCAGCAAGAAAAAATAAGTATTTTAATTGGGAATTAGAAAATGGCGGTACCGAGAAGTCCATTAGTAACGCAAAAGTTAATAAAATCTTTTCATGGCTACCCTGAAATTATTAGATGAAAAATGAAAGGTTAATAGGGTTTATTTTACTATTTTTGGGTTTGATTCTGATTGTCGGCGCACTCTGTTTAGTATGTTTTGTTTTCACAGGAGCAACTCGCCCGCCGCAGCTCTTCAAGATGCAGAGTATTACTGTATTAATACCAACCGGCACAGGCGCTTCAGGCTCGATACAGCTTTTGCCAGGTGAAGTAGTGAGTAGACTTTTTAACATGGCTGTTTGGTATATATTTATGCTTTTTGTTTTATCTGCCGGCGGAAAAATCGCGGGGCTGGGTGTCCAACTCTTAACCCAAAGTAAGGTCTCAAGTTAGTTCTTTCAACCGCCTAAGTTGAAGGACCCATAGAAAATTTGCTTCTGGGGGTATTTAGCGCTGGAAGTCAATTTTCTTCTATAAAAAATGTCTTGAAAAAAAAGTGAGATTCTTCGCCGCATCTGCGGCTTAGAATCAATTTTTTCTTCTATAAAAATGTCTTGAAAAAATTGAGGAGGTAATATGTGGAATTTTATAGTAAAAGGCGGACCGGTAATAATACCTATTATTTTGGGTTCGGTCTTTGGTTTGGCAATAATTTTAGAAAAATTATGGTTTTTAAGTCAGATAAAGATGGATTCAGCGGTATTTGTCCAGGAAATATTTAAAAATTTAAAGACCAATAAGATTCAACAGGCTTTATTGTTATGTGAGAGAAATATCCATTATCCCCTGGGTGTTGTTTTTAAAATAGGTATTGAAAGACGCCATACCCCTGCGGAAAGGCTGGAGAAAATTTTAGAACAGGCGGGTAATAACCAAATTCAGAGATTAGAAAAACGTCTGGGCGCATTGGCTTCGATAATCAGCATAGAGCCCCTTATGGGTTTTTTAGGTACGATCACTGGATTAATCCGCGCTTTTATGACCTGGGAGCAGGCAGGTGCAAATATCACTGTGAATGCCCTCGCTCAGGGTATTTATCAGGCGATGATTACAACCGCTGCGGGTTTAATTATCGCTATACCTTATTATCTTTTTTACAACTATTTTATCAGTCGTATAAAATATATTTCTAATGAATTAACAAATCACGCTGTCCAGCTTATAGAAGTGATTTCTGAAATAAAAGAGATCAAATAAGGCAGAACTTATGGAGCAAAGCGAACGTAAGTTCTATGCCTGAATTTGACCCCGCGCCTTTCTTTCTATTCAAGTTTTTGCGCTAAAAACTTGAATGATAGAAAACTGCGGGATTTAATTCGCGTTTATCAGTTACGTCGCCTTTGGCTTGCGTAACTGATGCGCTTTAAATATGAAGATTTCCGGCCGGAGGACTTATTTTATAGGATTGGAATCTACTGCCATTACAGATATCGTGTTGAATATGTTTATTTTCTTTTTTATTTCTTTCAGCCTTCTTTATACCTTTAACCCTCACCGCGTGCAAAAGTTAGACATAAAACTTCCTAAGGCCGCGCATACAACAACAATTGAAAATTTGCAGCAGGTCAATATAACCTTAACCAACGAGGGGATAATTTATCTGGGGGATGATATTGTGACATTAAAAGAATTGAGAGAGAGAATTTACGGAAATTATAGAAATAATCCTAATTTAATTGTTATCTTGCGTGCTGATAGATTAGTAAGCTTTAAAGATATTGTTAATATATTAGATACACTCGCCGAATTGGGAATAGCTAACCTTAATATTGCAACGGTGAAGGAATAACTCAAGAACCAATTTAACCGCGTAGGTTGAATCGGTGAGGAAAGGAAGAGATGAGAATACTGCATTTAACAATGATTTTAGTTTTAAGTTCAGGTATAGTTTGTTTTGCCGAAAAGCAAGGTTTATTAATCGATGATTTTGAAAATCAGGTCTCTGGAGGACCGTCGGGAACAGTAGATTTTGGTGCGGGAGGCGGTTCATCAGTAGAAGTAACAGCATCTTCTGACACCAGACATTCTGGCAGTCAATCCATAAAGGTAATTTATGATGCTGTCCCCGGCGGTTATATCTGGGTAGCTAGAGGGTTTGAACTGGATGTTGAAAATGCTGATTGGTTAATTAAACCCCAAGACATAGATTGGAAAAAATATAATGCGATATCTTTTTATATCTACGGTAGCAATTCTGGCGCAAAGATTGCTTTTGATATCAAAGACAACGGAAATGAGTTATGGCGTTTTATGATTGATGATAATTTTAAAGGATGGAACAAAATAATATGTCCTTTTAAGGAATTTTTCGCCCGTAGCGACTGGCAGCCTGACAGCGCAGATAAAAATTCCCAATTGGATTTTCCTCTGAAGAGTTTTCAGTTTGAACCCAGACCAGTTGCCAAAGGCACTGTTTATTTTGACTGTGTGGAGCTTGAGTAAAAATGGCAAGAAAAAAAGCTTTTATATTTATTCCCCTTTTAATCATCGGCATAAGTCTGTGTGCCTACCTATCATACAAATCTTATAGGGCTTTTGGAGAAATAAAAAAGCGAAAGATACTGTTAGAAGCAAGAAGGGCATCCTGGATAGCGCTTAAAAAAAATTTAGAATCTGAGGTTTCTAATTTCAAAGGAAAAACTGCTATTATAGTTGAAGATTTAAATATGGGCTGGAGGATTTCCTTAAACAAAGATAGATTGTTTCCTTCGGCAAGTTTAATAAAAATACCTATTATGGCTGCCGGTTTTTATGCCGCCCATGAAGGTAGAATATCATTAAAGGATAATCTAACGCTTAAGGCATCTTCTAAAGTTAGCGGCTCAGGGCTTTTAAAAAATATGGCTGTTGGCTCGAAGTTTAGCGTGGAAAAACTAATTGAGCTTATGATTAC
>JAGUWZ010000152.1 GCA_020062065.1 Candidatus Omnitrophota bacterium | reverse complement strand
ATTTGTTTAGTTTTTATAACCAATTAAAATTTAAGCGCCTCAGGAGACGAATGTCAATGGAATTATGCACACTGCTCAGTTATATAAAATAATGTTGTTTAAAAAACACTTGACAAATAGATGTTTATAATATATTAGATGTGTAGTATTGTAACTCTCAATAATACTTTAACACATTTAATATAGCATGATTTCAGGTATTTCAGAGAAAAATAGAAGGATATTAGACGAACTTAATCGACTAAGAAAAGGCCCTTTTTCTATAGCCGAAGCCGCAACAACTCTTGGCATTCCTTTAGAGGAGGCTAGAATACTGTTGGCATACTTTGTTCGTAAAGGATGGTTAGCAAGAGTCAGAAGAGGGCTCTACATTACAGTGCCTTTAGGAACTGTTAATCCACAGGAATATAAAGAGAATCCCTGGATAGTCACTGAGCGTGTTTTTTCGCCATGTTATATAGGAGGATGGAGCGCCGCAGAACATTGGGAATTTACTGAGCAGATTTTTAACAGTATAGTTGTTTTCACGCTGAAAAAATTTCGCACTAAAAATATGCGAATTCAGGGAACAGATTATGTTCTAAAATTTGTTAAAGAAAAATATTTTGGAAAAACAAAATCTGTGTGGATTGAAAATATTAAGGTGCAGGTATCTGATCCGGTACAGACAATCGTCGATATTTTAGACGATCCCTTTATAGGCGCGGGTATGAGAAATATAAGGGATATCGTGGAAAAATATTTTCAGTCTGAGCATAGGGATGACATGTTGTTAATTTCTTATATTAAAGCAAGAGGCAACAGAACTGTAAACAAAAGATTAGGATATCTAATTGAAACATTAGATATTAAAGCACTGCGATTATTGGAATATTGTGCAAAAAATATCAGCAGTGGTTTTTCTCTGCTTGATCCGTCGGTTGAGCCAAAGGGTTCTTTTAACAGGAAATGGAATTTGAGGATAAATGTTAACGTCGAATAAGTGATTACACATCAAGAGATAAAAAACCTAATTAATGAATGGGGCTTACGTGAAGACGTAATTGAGAAAGATTACGTCATCGGATGGTTATTGTGGGGGATAGGTTCTGATCCGGTTTTATCATCTCTATGGGCATTTAAAGGAGGCACAGCCCTTAAGAAATGCTATATTGAAACTTGGCGGTTTTCAGAAGATTTGGATTTTACTGTCCTTCCGAAAGGTCCTGTAAAACCTGAAGAGATCGACCCAGTTTTCAAAAGAATATTAGAGCGTGTACATGAGGAATCGGGGATTGATTTCTCAATACGCGAGATGAAATTCAAATATAACGAGCAATACCAATATACGGAAGGAAGCATCTATTATCGCGGCTCAAGAAATGCCCCAACTCCTTCACGAATTAAACTGGATTTAAACGCTTACGAAAAAATTATATGTCCCACTGTATTACGTGATATATCCCACTGTTACAGCGATGTGCTACCAAAACCGGCACAGATTAGATGTTACGCATTTGAAGAGGTTTTTGCAGAGAAATTGCGGGCTATGGGAGAACGTGGTCGTCCGCGCGACTTATATGATATTGTTTTGCTTTTTCGCCGCCCAGATCTTCAAACAGAGCCAAGTGTCATAAAATCAGTTTTAATAGAGAAGTGTGCTTCAAAGAATGTGCCTGTTCCTACAATTGAGTCTATCCAACAGTCAGAAAGTAAAGCAGAGTTGGTTAGTGAATGGAAAAATATGCTTGGTCATCAACTGCCAGCATTGCCGCCATTTGAAGATTCGTGGAGTGTTTTGCCGAATATTTTTGCCTGGTTAGAAGAAAAGTTTATTCCACCAAGGTTAGCTTTTATACCAGCAGTTGAGGGCGAAGATGTAACGTGGACTCCGCCACCAACTATATGGACGTGGGGGTTTGGTGTTCCGCTTGAGTCGATACGTTTTGCGGCTGTGAATCATTTATGTGTTGAGTTAGGATATATCAAGGAAAACGGCGAATATACTAATCCCGTAATCGAACCATATTCATTACGCCGCACTAAAGATAAAAACTTAATTTTGCATGCAATAAAAGCAGAAACTCAAGAACCAAGATGCTATCGCCTAGACTGTATAAAACACATAAAAGTAACCACGAAAACATTTCAGCCAAAATATGAAATAGAATTTTCACCGTCAGGGATAATCCAAGCGCAGCCCACATCTAGAAAAAGCAGTTTTCCCTCGCATAGTAATTTAGACTCTTTAAGGCGACTATCTCGGCCGCGCTCAGTACGGCGATCAACAACTTCATACGGAATAAAATACGTTTTTCAATGCGGGTTGTGCCAGAAGAAATTTACAAGGTCGAAGTATGACTCGAACCTTCATGAACATAAGACTCCTTATGAAATGAAGTGTCCGGGCAGAACTGGGGTATTTATTGGCAATAAATAAATTAGTTGAAGAAATGGAAATGAAATCAGGACAAGCCAAAGTCAACGAAAAAGCGATAAAAAATTGGACATAAGATGAAGGTGTTAAAGTTAAGCTCGGAAGACGACCTTTATGGAATTTTTGTTAGAGTACGTGAGGGCCATCGGATTGGTTCAGTGCCTTTGTGCGATGTCAAAGTAACGCCGAAAAGCGATCGAAACTTTTGTTTTGTCCAGGAATATGTCGTTTGGTTCGCGAATCGGTAAGATACGGGGGTGTTTGATGGATAAATTGGCAGACAGAGCTGCCGTTATGGATCTGATAAAGAGATTAGGAGAAAATGATCTTATCTTTTTGAATAAACTGATAGTTGAAAGATTAAAGTTAATCGCTCAGGCAAAAAGCACACATCACATGGCTCGTTTTAATATTGGCGACAGAGTTGGATTCCGGACGTATGACGGCAGAAAAACAGGAGTTGTTATGCGGCTTAATAAGAAAACCGTATCAATTAAGACCGACGACGGCGGCGACTGGAATGTTTCGCCGGCATATCTAACGGCAGAGCAGGATAAACAGGAAATATGAGCTAAGATAAAAAACAAAAATAAAATACCCAACCCAAGGGTAATGAAAAATTAGATGGCCTTATTGGACAAGGGCTTCCACAAACCCCGCCAAAGAGCGCTATTCACTTTGCGCAGGATTTTATGTATGAGGCATGGGAAGCGGAGACTAAAGAAGAAGCCAAGTCGCTTAAAGAAGCGACAGACTACAGAAAAGGTATGGAAGCCGGAAGGCGAGCCTTAGGTGAGGAAATCTTTAAAAATAATAACGGCCATTTCTGGGGCTATACGCCATCAAGGCCTCAATTCCAAAGATAAATTTCTCGTGCGATTTAGAATCCCGGCTGATAGTGGTATCTTCCTTAACAAGAATAATGCTTAAATTCTCTTGATTAACCAAATCATTTAAAATAGCGATGTTTCTAAAGTTCCTTGAGAGCCGGTCTGTTTGAAATTCTCTCTGCCTGCCCGTTTCGCAGTTCTACATCCACAAACTCTTTAGTTACCTTATAGCTATTCTTCAGGGCATAATCTAAGATTTATTTACCGAAATGTATCTCCATCTATTGCTTTTGTTTTTTATTCATTTCTCGCCTCGCCTCTTTTTTAAGTCCTCAAGAGCCTTAAATAATCTTTCTGGGTTTCTCTTTCCGCCCTTGCAATAAACCCCCTAAAATCTTTGTCGTCTGTGTGGGCTTTTTCTAATGCGTTAATATAATCTCGTCGGAGAATAGGCGGGATTATTGCTATGCAATAGCCCTTTTGCAGTAAAATCAAATTCATCAGTAGCCTTGCAACCCTGCCGTTGCCGTCAACAAAAGGATGAATGAAAACAAGTTCTTTATGGGCTATTGCCGAATACTCTACGGGGTGGTATTTCTTTTCAATATCTTTAATCTTGCCTATAAATTCCTGCATAAGTTCGGAGACTTTTTCGGGGCTTGGCAAAGGATACTTTGAGCCAGAAACAAAGACTTTCTCCTTGCGGTATTTGCCCGCCTTTACCCCGTTAATTCTAAGGTAAAAGAGTTTATGCAGTTTCTTAATGTCGTCCTCTGAAAATCCTTTGTCTTTGGCTAACTTATAAATGTAGTCGTATGCCTCGCTATGCCCTAATGCCTCGCAGTAGTCCTTAATTGGCTTGCCCCCTATCGTAATACCATCCTCTAAAACTATCTTTGTCTCCGTCTCCGTTAGGGAATTCCCCTCTATGGCGTTAGAGGTATAGGTCAAGCCTACTCGGTAATACTCCTTTAACTGTTTGAAGGTGCCTGCGGGTAAAGGCCTAAAGGAGTTAATTTCCTCTTGCAGTTTGTCTATTTCGGTTAATATCTCTTTCATTTTTTCCTCTTTCCGTAGTGTCCCTTATTTGTTCTTATGGGACATTAAGCCTTTACAACTAATGCGAAGTAAGATCTATTTCGTATTTTTTCTTTTGTTCCATATAGAAGTTTCTCCCCCAATCCGTTGCCTTGACGTTAAGAAAAGATATCGGGGTGGTGTCGCTATCGAGCATAGAGTCACTATCGGTATATTTTGTTGGGCATATCAAAGACTCAAATGCTTTTTCATCTGTCTCTTTTCTAACAATTTCTTTATATGGTATTTTTGTATTTTGTGTGGCTTTGTCTTACCATTAAGCCACCTATTTACCGTGCAAAAAGAAACGCCCAGCATTTCTGCAAGGCGCTCTTGGGTAATTCTATTTTTAAACCTGTATTCCTCAAGTTTCTTAATTAAATCCATAATTATAAACCTCAACATTAATATAGCACTTTATATCTTATTGTCAATTTAATTTTGTGGTTATCTAT
>JAGUWZ010000037.1 GCA_020062065.1 Candidatus Omnitrophota bacterium | reverse complement strand
TACTAGTTATTAAATCAGCTTATCTACTTTTAAGAAACTATGAATTCATAACTACAAACTGTTTATACTTAAAATATACATTATAAATTAGGGGATTTCAAGGGTTTTAAGGGGGTTTTAAGAAAGCGCTTCCTTTTGAATGTAACTGCTTGGAATTGTGTAGGTTAGTAAAAAGGCGAGGGTTAAAATTCAGAAAAATTGTAATAGTTTAACCCTGAGAAGTAAATACTCCTGTAAGCCACTTATGCTATAATAGAAACTAAAGGGTTTATTTTACTGCTACCAAGATTTTAAAAAAATTCCTCCAGCCTTTTTTAAGCTTGGTTATGACTTTTTAGTTTCCCTATTTTGCCTTCGGCGAGAGGCCTGGATTAGAGATACGCCCTGCAGGTGTTAATTTTAGCAGCTTTGCATCGTCAACCGATTCAACCGCGTAGGTTGAATCAACCTACGCGGTTGTGTTTTTCCTTATGGTTACTTCTCTATTTGCACGTTGACAGCACGGGGACCTTTGGGAGAATTTTCAATCTCAAAGGTCACTTTTTGCTCTTCGCTTAAATCATCAAATTTCATATCCAGAACGCTTGAGCGGTGAAAGAAAACCTCTCTTCCGTCCGTATCATCAATAAAACCAAAACCGCGGTCCCGGATCAACTTCTTGATTTTTCCGGTATGCATGAATCCTCCTTTTTTTTTGAGAAAAAAACAAGCCCTCCACTTAAAAATGAAGGGCTGTTTGTTTTTTAGGTTATAACTTCACTACGCTGGAAGCCTGCTCTCCCTTAGGACCTTTTTCGATATTGAACTCGACTTCCTGCCCTTCATCCAATGACTTATATCCATCACCCTGAATTGCACTGTGATGAACGAAAACATCGTTGCCTGACTCAGATGTAATAAATCCATAACCTTTCTGGTTTGAGAACCACTTTACTTTACCTCTTGCCATTTCTGCACTACCTCCTTTTCCTAAAATTATAGTGGAGCCCCCACAGCTTTACAGCCGTGTTAGCCTTTTGTTTTCTTCGGGCACAACCCTCCGAAGCCCTACCCTCGCTTGATCTGTTGAAGAGCGAAGGAGGGTAAACAATGACAGAAACAAAAAAACCGAAAGGCTAGCTCTCTACACCTATTCGGCTGTCGATTTCTAATCTTTATTTACTACACGAGATAATATAGCAGATTTTTCCTATTTGTCAAATAATAATTTTGTGATTGCGATTTTATGTTAAAATAAATCTATGTTTAGCCGCGCGATCATTAACTTAGAAGGCATTGTGCAGGGGGTGGGTTTTAGGCCATTTGTGCACCGCCTAAGCAAAAGATTTAAGTTAACCGGCTTCGTAGTCAATACCACTGAAGGAGTAGAAATAGAGGTTGAAGGAAAAAAAAAGAATATAGAAAATTTTTATCTTGGCCTGCAAAACAAACTTCCTGCTTTAGTCAGAATTACGGATAGACACATAAGATATACAAATCCTAAAGGATATAAAGATTTTGAAATCAAAGAAAGCAAAAAGACAAGCGCGCAAACCGTTTTAGTTAGCCCGGATATCAGTATCTGCCGGGACTGTTTAAAAGAATTATTTAAGCCTTCTGACAGGCGCTATCTCTATCCCTTCATCAACTGCACAAATTGCGGGCCGCGCTTTTCGATAATAAAAAACCTTCCTTATGACCAGCCTTTCACCACAATGAAAAAATTTAAAATGTGTGTTTCCTGCAAAAATGAATACGAAGATATTAATAATCGGCGCTACCATGCCCAAGCAAATGCCTGTGTTCTTTGTGGTCCGAATGCAGAACTGGTAAGAATTAGGCTAAGCCTATCCCGCCCCCGAGCCGAGATAAAAGTTAAAAATAACAGCGTAGAAGTCAGAACTTTATCTAAAGGCCTGAAGGCAATAAAGGAAACGATTGGTTTATTAAAACAAGGAGAGATTGTAGCAATCAAAGGCATAGGCGGATTTCACATTGCCTGTGACGCATATAATTTGCAAACGCTAGAGAAATTACGCCGGCTAAAAAACAGGCCCTCTAAACCCTTTGCCATAATGGTAAAGGATATTAAAAAGCTACAAAAAATTTGCGCAGTATCGTCATTAGAAAAAGAGATCTTGAGCAGCCCGGAACGCCCCATTGTTCTACTCAAGAAAAAAATTAATTCCAGAATTTTCAACTCGCTTGCTCCGGATAACAACTACTTAGGGGTAATGCTTCCTTATACACCTCTGCATTATCTTCTCTTTTACGAACAATCCTCTGAAATGAAAGCGATGAACTGCTTAGTAATGACCAGCGGCAATATTGCCGATGAGCCCATAGAAACGCAAAATCCATCGGCTATAAAAAATCTTTCTTCTATCTGCGATTATTTTCTCGTGCATAACCGTGATATCTACAACCGCCTTGATGATTCTATCGTGCAGGTAATGGATAGTAAAGCCATTGTCTTACGCAGGGCAAGAGGCTATTCTCCCTTCCCTTTTCTGATGGATAAAAAAATAAAAGAAATTCTTGGCTGCGGCGCAGAATTAAAAAACACCTTCTGCCTTTCTAAAAATAAATCCGCCTTCTTAAGTCAATATATAGGAGACCTAAAGACATATGCCACTTTTAATTTCTATAAAGAAACTACCAGACGCCTCTCTGGTATGTTTGCGATCAAACCGAAAATTATTGCTTATGACTTACACCCGGATTATCTTTCCACTCAATACGCTCAAGGACTAAAAGCCAAAAACTCAAACTTAACTCTTATACCCATCCAACACCACCAGGCGCATCTGGCCAGTGTAATTGCCGAACACAGGATTAAGGAAAAAATCATCGGTGTATGTTTTGACGGTTTGGGCTTTGGTCTGGACGGAAAAATCTGGGGCGGAGAATTTTTTATTGGAAGTCTGAAAAACCTTAAACGCGTCGGATACCTCGATTATGTCCTCTTGCCCGGACAAGACAAGGCCACGCAAGAACCCTTTCGCATGGGAATAAGTTATCTTTATAAGACATTTGGGCAAGACTTGTATAAATTAAAAATCCCCTTTATTAAAAAACACGC
>JAGUWZ010000044.1 GCA_020062065.1 Candidatus Omnitrophota bacterium | reverse complement strand
TACTAGTTATTAAATCAGTTTACTTTTCATTATTTTTGCAAAGATCAATAATATGTCGAATTACGAAGCAGTCATAGGGCTGGAGGCGCACGTACAGTTAAAAACCAAATCTAAGCTTTTCTGCGGCTGTTCAACTGAATTTGGCCAGGAGCCCAATTCCCAGGTTTGTCCTGTTTGTCTGGGATTTCCCGGTTCTTTGCCGGTGTTGAATAAAGTAGCTTTGGATTATTCTATTAAAGTGGGCATTGCGCTTAATTGTCGAGTCCAAGAATTTACCAAGTTTGACCGCAAGCATTATTACTATCCGGACTTACCCAAAAATTTCCAAATTTCACAATACGATTTGCCGATTTCTAAAAACGGTTTTTTAGACATTGAGATGGGGAAAAGAATCGAACGCATCAGCATACGCCGTGCCCACCTGGAAGAAGATGCGGGAAAACTAATCCATAAGGATGGTTTGAGTCTAGTGGATTATAACCGTACTGGCCAGCCGCTTTTGGAAATTGTCACTGAGCCGGATATTAACTCGCCTGAGGAGGCCTACGAATATCTTACTACTTTAAAAAGTATCATTCAGTATCTGGGGGTTTCTGACTGCGATATGGAAAAAGGGTCTTTGCGCTGTGATGCCAATATTTCTATAAGAAGAAAGGCAACCAAAGAATTAGGGACAAAAGCAGAATTAAAAAATATGAATTCCTTTAAAGCAGTAAGAGATGCCTTGCAATTTGAAATAGACCGCCAGATGGAATTATTAAATAACTCTGAGGCTGTTATACAAGAGACAAGGTTCTGGGATGAGAAGTCAGGTAAAACTTTCTCTATGCGTTCTAAAGAAGAGGCCAAAGATTATCGTTATTTCCCTGAGCCGGATTTACCGCCGTTTGTCATCACGCAGGATAAAATTGAAGAAATTAGAGAAACTATCCCGGAATTACCTAAAGCCAAGGCTAAACGCTTTATGCAGGAATACGGGCTTTTAGAATACGATGTTAAGATTCTGGTTTCTAGTAAGGATAATGCCGATTATGCCGAAAGATGTTTTAAGGCCTGGCCGGATAAAAACAAAAAATCGGTAGCTAACTGGCTAATCGGCCCTGTGGCTGCTTTGGCTAATAGCAGAAACAAAAACATCGCCGATTTAAATATTCCTGTAGAGAACCTTCTTGAACTCATTGATTTTGTAGAGACACAACAAATTTCAAATCTTACAGCTAAATCTATATTAGAAGAAATTATTGATACTGGTAAATCTGCCAGCCAGATCATCAGAGAGAAGAATCTGATTCAAATTTCCGATGAGTCCAGCCTGGGAAGTGACATAGAAGAAGTTGTCAAGGAAAACCCCGAGTCTGTGGAGGCGTTTAAAACTGGCAAAGAAAAGGCGATAATGTTTTTAGTCGGTCAGGTCATGAAAAAAACAAAAGGTAAAGCCAATCCCAAGGTAGTCCAGGAAATAATAAAACGGAGGTTAAATAATGAGTAGAAAATTTATTTTCGGCTTAATTATTGTTGTAGGAATTTTCGTTTTTACTAAAATGGTGATACCCGGTGCAGTTATCGACAAGAAAAAGAATAGTGAACTCTTTAAGCAGGTTGGACTCTTTTCAGATACGTTGGCAATAATTCAGACAGACTATGTTGATGAGGTCAAGCCTAAAGATTTGATTTATGGGGCATTAAAGGGTATGCTTGCTTCTTTAGACCCGCACAGTCAATTTATGGACCCAGATACTTATAATGAGTTAAAAGTTGATACCGAAGGCAAGTTTGGAGGTTTGGGTATTGAGATTACCATAAAAGACGGTCTTTTAACTGTGGTGACACCTATCGAGGATACCCCCGCCTGGAAGGCGGGTTTAAAAGCCAAAGACAGAATAGTTAAAATTAATAATGAGTTAACCCGCGATATGACGCTGACCGACGCAGTAAAAAAATTAAGGGGTAAGGTTGGCGAGCCGGTTGATATAACAGTTTTAAGGGAATCAGAAAAAAAGCTTTTAGAGTTTAAAATATTACGCGGCGTAATCAAGATAGAGGATATAAAGGCAGCCAAGATATTAGAAGACGGTATAGGCTATATCCGTCTGGTGGAATTTAGAGAAAATACCTCTCTTGATTTGGATAAGACACTACAAAATTTAACTAAACAGGGGATGAATGCTATGATATTGGACCTGCGAAATAATCCCGGGGGGCTACTCGCTGCGGCTGTGGATGTGGCGGGAAAATTCATCGAAAGAGGGAAAATTATTGTTTCCACAAAAGGTCATAAGTCCTCACAGAATGCGGAGTTTATCTCTCGTTCTCCCAAACCCATTATTGATCTGCCGATGGTTATTTTAATTAATGAAGGTTCGGCCTCAG
The DNA here is from genome assembly GCA_020062065.1 of Candidatus Omnitrophota bacterium. GTDB lineage: Bacteria > Omnitrophota > Gorgyraeia > Gygaellales > Profunditerraquicolaceae > JAGUWZ01. The sequence goes on along the minus strand of JAGUWZ010000044.1, from coordinate 531 downwards.
GCAGCGAAATAGTTGCCGGAGCTCTTAAGGATTACAGACGCGCCATAATACTGGGAAATAAGTCATTCGGTAAAGGGTCGGTGCAAACGGTCGTGCCTTTGGGTGACGGTTCGGCGTTACGACTTACCACAAGTAAATATTTTACTCCCTTAAATAATGAGATTCATGGTAAGGGTGTTATCCCAGATATAGTTGTGGAGGAAACAAAAGAGGAACTTTTAGCAAAAGAGGATGGACAAGTAAAACCGCAGGATATATTTGAAGAAATAGTAGAAAAGAAAGAAAAAACACCCAAAGAGAAAGAGGGAAAAACCCTGGATTATAAAGCTGATAATCAGCTGGCGCGTGCCGTGGATGTTTTAAAGGCAATCAAGATTTATAAAGAGATTAAAAAATAAAAGTTAGAAATGTTACCAAAGGTTACCAAAGGTTACAGATTCTTGATATGGTTTTTGCTGTCTCTAATTATTTTACAGGGAGTAGTAATTTTTGTCATCACCAGGTCCAAAAAGCCCATAATGGTCCCTATGG
>JAGUWZ010000022.1 GCA_020062065.1 Candidatus Omnitrophota bacterium | reverse complement strand
TAGTGGCATTTGGAGGTAATGCCTCAGTCGATGGGGAAAAATTATCAATTTGGCGACGGAGATTGCTTCATCGCCTGCGGCTCTTCGCTTTGACTTCAGGCGGTGATGCCCCGGTTTAGTGACCGGTTACATTTCAGGACTGGATCTGGTTAGAAGACTCTTTTGGCTAAGATATCAAACTCAATATTCAGCTTATCTGATGGACCTTTAAACTTGAGGGTAGTATTTTTGAGGGTGTGGGGAATGATATAAATTGTAAAGGTATTAGACCTTTTATTAACCAAGGTCAAGCTTATTCCATCAACTGCAATTGAGCCCTTGGGTATACAATATTTAATAAATTCGGCTGGGACAGCTATTTCAAAACAGAGGTTATTATTTATATAATTTTTTTTGCGGATAATGCCTGTGCAATCAACGTGGCCGGTAACAAAATGTCCTGATAATCTATGTCCTACTTTTAAGCTGCGCTCAAGATTAACTAAATCTTTTATCCTTAAATTAGCTAAATTAGTGACCTTTAGGGTTTCTGGTATAGCTTCGCAGGTTAAAGAACCCGCTCCTTTTTTTATTACTGTCAGACACACGCCATTTACAGAAATACTATCGCCTATCTCTGTATCTTCTGATACCTTGGTAGTCTTAATCTCAAGTAAAGCATTATTATTTTGTCGAGATATTTTATTTACTTGTCCTAACTCTTCAATTATTCCGGTAAACATAAGCAAACACATAACTTACGGAGTCCGAAAGACGACCTAAGTCAATCTTCTTTGAGAAACTTCTTTGTTTGTGCGAACTTACCCCGCAGTTTTCTTTAATTCAAGTAGTTAGCCTAAGACTTGAATACAGAGAAAACTGCGGGGTCAAATTCAGACAGCGATTTACGTTCACTGCGTTCCACAAATCACATCTTCATTTGACGTATCCTTCTACTAAAAAATCTTCCCCTATCCGTTTTAAGCTCACTTCTTTTAACTTGATGGCTTTATCTATACGACTGACACCTTTACCTATCACTGAACTAAGGGCATCTTTGCCACCTATAATTTTGGGGCTGATAAAAAACATTATCTTATCTATAAGTTCTTCGTCAAAAAGCGAGCCTATCAATGTACCCCCCCCTTCCACCAAGATATTGGTAATTTCCAGTTGTGCCAGTTTTTTCATCATATCTTTAAGATTTACCAGTCCCGTCTTTTCCTTTACTTCGAGAATCCTGGCTTTCTTACTTAATATTTCCCTATTCTCTGTCTCTTGTCCGGGGGAAACCGACAGAGTAACAAGGATAACCTTATTTTTTGCGGAAAATATATTTGCATCCTCAGGTATGCTGAGTTTACTGTCTACTACGATTTTCATTGGCTGTTTTTTGGCAAACCAGGCATCAAGTGTCGGGTTGTCCCTTAAAACAGTATTCACACCAACCAGAATCGCATCATAAAATTGTCTTATCTGATGGCTGAAATTCCGGGATTTATCCGAAGTTATCCATTTGGATTCTCCAATCCTCGTCGCAATCTTACCATCTAACGATTGAGCTACCTTAACCGTAACAAAAGGCATTCTCTTAGTAATATATTTTATAAATGATTCATTGATCTTTTTTAGTTTATCTTCCAAGAATCCAACTTTTACTTCTATATTATTACGGGTTTTTAAAATTTTAACTCCTTCGCCGTTATTCACAGGGTTTGGATCAATCATTCCAATAATTACTTCTTTTATCCCGCTCTGGATTATCCTGTCCACACAAGGAGGTGTTTTTCCAAAATGCGCGCAAGGTTCAAGCGTGGAATATAAAGTTGCGCCTTTAGCCTTATCACCCGCATCTTCTAAGGCAATAATTTCGGCATGGTCGCAGCCGGCCTTCATATGAAAACCCCTGCCGATAATACGCCCACCTTTTACCACCAAAGCGCCCACCACGGGATTAGGCGAGGTCATACCTTTTGCCTTAAGAGCTAAATTCATCGCTAAATTCATATAATATAAGTGGTCTCTTTTCATTTATTTTTGGCTTCTTTTAGTTTTTCCACTAATTCATAGGGAATCTTTGCCGCGCCCATCATGACTTCTGGTTTTGCATAACCGTGATAGTCTGAGCCGCCGGTAACTAACAAATTATATCTTTTAGCCAACCCAAGATAAGAATTTATCATTGCGCGGCTATGTTCAATGTAATATGCCTCTAAACCCATAAGTCCAAAATCAAGAAATTTAGGAATTAAATCATCGCGATTAAGAATATAAGGATGCGCCAAAACAGGTATGCCTCCGACACTCTTTATCAATTCTATTGATTCCTGCGGCGATAATTTAAAATTCAAGACATAGGCAGGACATTTATCCCCGATGTATTTTTGAAATGCCTCGAATACAGAACTAACCACCCCTTGCTTTACCATTGTCCTGGCAACATGCAGTCTTCCTATGGTACCCTGACTTGACAATCCGAATATCGTCTCAGGTTTAATTTCTATATCCTGCTCTTTTAGTTTGTCTACAATCTTATATATACGTTCAATACGATTTTTCTTTAGAAACTCCAGCTTATCCAGCAATTGCTTATTTTTATAATCAATGAGATAACCCAGTATATGAATTTCTAAACCCTCGTATTCGGCGGTAAGCTCTATACCCGATAGAACCTCGATATTTTTCTCTTTCCCTGCTGCATCTGCTGGATCAAGAGCAAGAACCGTATCGTGGTCAACGATAGAAATTGTCGATAAGCCAGATTTTCGAGCTTGCTCTATTAATTCTTCCGGAGTAGATGTGCCATCGGAGAATACCGAGTGTAAATGCAAATCAGCAAACTTCATAATTTTTTTTCGGATTTTATCTTATCGAGAATTCCATTAACAAATCTACTTGCCTCTAGACCCGAATATTTCTTGGCAAGCTCTACTGCTTCGTTAATAGAAACCTTGGGAGGGATATCAACTCGCCACATTAATTCATAACAACCCATGCGCAAAATATTCCTATCTACTACTGCCATCCGGCTAAGTTCCCAATTAGTCGCGTATCTGGTAATTTCTTCATCAATAGTTTTTAAATTCTCAGCGACACCCTTAACAAGCTCTTCGGTAAAATTTCTTATTTCCTCACTAATCTCTTTTTCAAGGTTCTGCCAAAAATTCTCCAAAGACACATCCGCCAAGTCATCTGTTATGTCTATTTGATAGAGAACCTGCAGAGCAAACTCTCGAGATTGACTGCGTTTACGCATCGTTTGTTGGGTTCGTTAATGTGTTATTTAATTTGACTCAACACATTAATCATTTCAATGGCTGAAAGCGCTGCATCCCTACCTTTATTACCGTCTTTTGTTCCTGCGCGCTCAACTGCCTGTTCAATGGTATCTGCGGTAATCACACCGAAAATAACCGGTATACCGCTGTCAAATGAAACCTTGGCAATACCTTTAGCTGCCTCAGAAGCAATAAAATCAAAGTGGGGCGTTGAACCGCGAATAATTGTTCCTAAACAAATTACGGCATCATATGATTTCGACTTCGCCATTTTTTGCGCTAGAGTAGGAATCTCAAATGCTCCAGGCACCCAAACAATAGTCAAGTCGTCATCTAAAGCGCCATGTCTAATAAGTGCGTCCTGACAACCAGAAACTAGTTCCTTGGTTATAAAATCGTTAAACCGTGAGGCAATGATACCGATTTTTTTTCCTTTGACAATCAGATTTCCTGTTATTTCCTTGGCCATACACACCTCCTCAAATTTTGCAAAATATAAGGTGATTTAACAACTAGTA
>JAGUWZ010000026.1 GCA_020062065.1 Candidatus Omnitrophota bacterium | reverse complement strand
TTGAGATAGCATATTTTTAGTTTTTGTGTTAGTATGTTCGCAGATTAACGAATTTGTGGGGCTAATTATGCCGAGAAAAGAAAAAGTCGAAGAAGAAATAATCAAAATTGGCAGAAGGCTATACGATTTACGTTTGGTAACTGCGCGGGCAGGAAATTTAAGCGCAAGATTGGATAAGCATAATATTCTCATTACTGCTACGGGCACTGCCTTGGGTAATTTAAGTAAAGCGGATATTGTCAAAGTCAATTTATCGGCTCTGGCTGGAGAAAAGAATAAGCGTCCTAGTTCGGAATTGCCTCTGCATAGTCTAATTTATCAGAATTTTCCTGCGAAAGTAATAATCCATTGTCACCCGCCTTTAACTAATGCGTATTTTGCGGTTTACTATTCTCTTAAGGCTTTAACTTTTGAAACAAATTTTTATCTTGGGGATGTGCCGTTGGTAGAGCAGAGTAGCCTTACGGTGACAAAACCGGAATTAGTGATTCGGGCTTTAAGAAAAAACAAATTGGCCGTGGTTAAGAACCACGGTGTATTTTCCATAAGCGAAAGTTTTAGCCAGGCCTTGGAACGTATTGAGATTCTGGAAGAAGCAGTCAGGGTAACAGCGGTTGCCAGATTGTTTAAAAGAAGGGCGCTTGATAAATTAGATAAGGAACTCAAAAAAAGTTTAACCCGCCTAGGCGTTTCCCAATAATAAATGCAGGATATCACAGGATTAAGTTTTGATGAATTAAAACAGGTCTTAGCGAAATGGGGTCAACCTCATTTTCACGCCCAGCAGATTTTTTCCTGGATTTACAAAAAGGGGATCATTGAGTTTGATAAGATGAGTGACTTGTCTAAGGATTTAAGGAAACACTTGAAGGAAAATTTTTCTATCTGTGATTTAGAACTAGAGCAATTGCAGAAATCGCTGGATGGAACCCAAAAATTTCTCTTTAGATTAAAAGACGAAAATTTTATTGAGGCAGTTAGCATACCCACAAAAAAACGGCTCACCGGCTGTATATCCAGCCAGGTAGGATGTAAATTCGCCTGCAGTTTCTGCGCCAGCGGTTTGTTAGGATTTAAGAGAAATCTAAATTGCAGCGATATAATAAATGAAGTGTTATACTTAAAAAATAATTCATCCGGCAGATTGGTTACCCCGTTAGAGACTATTGAGCAAGGCAAGAGAACAGGGGTGTCTCTAACAGGACTGACACATATTGTTTTTATGGGCACAGGAGAACCCTTGGATAATTACGATAATGTTTTAAAGGCGGTGCGGATTATAAATTCTGATTATGGTTTAAATATTGGGGCGCGCCGGATCACTATATCCACCTGCGGTGTCATTCCGGCTATTAAGAGATTTTCCACAGAAGCGCTGCAAATAGAACTCTCTGTATCTTTACACAGCGCAGACGATAAAATTCGTTGCAGACTTATGCCGGTTAACAAAATTTATCCGTTGAAAGAGTTAATTCTTGCGTGTCGGCAATACATAGAAAAGACCAAGCGTCAGCTAACTTTTGAGTATGTTATGCTCAAGGGGATAAATTCCCATTTGCAAGATGCCATAAAGTTGAGTAAGATACTAAGAGAGCTAAAGTGTAAAGTAAATCTTATCCCTTTTAATCCAGTAAAAGAAGGGCAATTTCATCCGCCGGATAAAGAGGAGGCGCTTTTATTTAAGGAACAACTTTTGAAATCTGGCATAAATGTAACCTTGCGCAAGCCCCGGGGGCAGGATATCGAAGCTGCCTGCGGACAATTGCGATTGAGATATGCGAAAAAATAGCCTCGAGCGGAAAGCCAAAAACGCAAAAGATAATTTTGTTATATTATGGCTCTGTTTATTGATTCTGATGTGCTTATTTTCTGGATGCGTTAAAAGCAACATTATTAATTTAGAATCTCAGGGTAAAAATATCGTTTGTTTTGGCGATAGTATTACTGTTGGATTTGGCGCGCAGGAAGGACAGGATTACCCTACAGCGTTGGCGAAGATGACAAAGTTTCCAGTTATTAACGCCGGGATAAACGGCGATATTTCCAGCGAGGGAATAAAACGAATTGATACTGATGTATTATCAAAAGAGCCGCTTTTGGTAATTGTTGAATTTGGCGGAAATGATTTTTTACGCAAGATACCTATTGAAGAAACAGTGAGAAATATAGAAGAGATGATTAAAATTATACAATCCAAAAATGCTATCGTGGCAATTGCCGATATCAGCACTTTTATGGTGATGAGCGATTATGGTAAGGAATTCAGGCGTCTGAGTAAAAAATACGGCGCAATACTTATTCCGGGGATATTAAACGGAATTATTACTGATCCAGAGCTAAAAAGCGACTTCGTCCATCCCAATTCTAAGGGTTATCAACTCATTGCCCATCGGGTTTATCGCGGAATCATTCCTTACCTGAACCAGAATGCAATCCTGCGTCGTCTTAAAAGATAAGCCATTTGTTGCAAGATAGGCACTCACTTCGTGAGTGCGTTTACGCAGATGAAAAAGTTTTATCTGCGACTATCTGCGTTGGATTTGCGAAAATCTGCGTTAAAATTGGGTTGAAATTATCATTTTACTAGTTATTAAATCACCTTAATCTATGTAATCATTATAAATATTCAATTTCCGATATAACGATATAATAAAATATTAAATAATGCCGCAGAGGTGAGTAAAATGCCGGAGAAGGGACTTGAACCCCCATGAGGTTGCCCTCAACAGCTTTTGAGGCTGCCGCGTCTGCCATTTCGCCACTCCGGCATATTTAGGAATACATATTACTATCTAAAATCTTGTTTGTCAATTCCAGAAATTTAGGATATAATATTTCGAATTTAAACTAGGAGGAAACATGCCAAGGATATATGGGGTTATTTTGTTTATTGGACTGTTGGTCTTAAGTGGTTGTGCCACCACGCCGGTTATAAATTATGGAGCTGAAAATCAACAGCTTAAAACACAGATAGACTCTTTGGAAGCGCAGATTAATCAACTCAAACAAGAAAATGCGCAGTTGAAAGTTCAATTACAGGCGCAAGTAGTAAGTAAAAAAGAAATCCGTATGCCCAATGCCGCTGAAATACAGGCCGCTTTAAAGAAAGCTGGTTTTTATAAGGGGTCTGTTGACGGGCAAATCGGAATACAGACTAAAGAGGCGATTAAGAAATTCCAGGAGGCCAACAAGATAAATCCTGACGGCGTCGTCGGAAGCAGGACGTGGGCGTTGTTGCAGAAGTATCTGGAAGAGCGCAAGACGCAATAAAGATATGTCCTGCGGAACAATAAAGCAAATTGGGGCCGTAGCGCAGCTGGGAGCGCGTTTGACTGGCAGTCAAAAGGTCGAGGGTTCAACTCCCTCCGGCTCCATTTTAACACAATCCTAACGCAAGACCAAGTTTCTAAATATCTCCATACACAACAATAAGTTTTGATAGAACTTATTGTTATCTTAAGAATAAACCCCTCATTTTTCTTTATATTCAAGTTTCTACACTAAAAACATGAATGATACAAAACTATGGGGTAAATTAGAAAAGGTCTTGATTAAGTTTCTATTTTTCATGGTCTGGGAAGATATAAAGAGTTTCTTAGTTACTAAAATCGCTTAGAGGTATCTAGCTAAGGCGATTTTCTTGTTCAAAACCCATGCTACTAGGTGTTCATGTTTCTATATCTGGTCATATTTATGAAGCAATAACGCGAGCCCAAGATTTGGGTTGCAACACTATGCAGATATTTTCCCGTGATCCCCGGCAGTGGCGCAGGTCCAAGTTAGAGGCTAAAGATATCGCTGAGTTCAGAAAACGCAGAGAAAAAAGCAATATTTCTCCTGTATTTGTCCATATCCCCTACCTGATTAATCTTGCCTCACCATATAATATTTTGTATAATAGCTCTGTCAAGGCCTATATAGAAGATATCCGAGAAGTAGAAGCCCTGGGTGGGGAATATATTGTTACGCATATGGGCAGCCATAAAAAGAGCACAGAGCTACAAGGGCTAAAAAGGATTACCCAGGCCTTGAATAAGATTTTAGATAAGACCGCAAAATCATCGGTTTCTATTCTTTTAGAGAATACCGCGGGCTCTGGTTCGTGGTTAGGCTATAAATTTCAACATCAGCGTTTAATCATTGATGGCATAGAGGACAAAAACAGGGTAGGTATTTGTTTTGATACCTGCCATGCTTATGTGGCAGGATATGATTTGGCAAGCCTAGAAGGCTATAAAGCCACTATTGCCGAAGTAAACGACTTAATCGGCCTTAAGAGGCTTAAACTCATACATCTTAACGATAGCAAAGATAAACTTGCCAGCCACAGGGACCGCCATGAACATATTGGAAAAGGTCAAATCGGATTAGAAGGTTTCAGACGGATGATTTGTGACCCACGCCTTAAGGATGTGGCGTTTATTTTAGAGACGCCAAAAGATAGCTCAAATGCTGACAAAATTAACTTGCAGGCAGTACGAAAACTTAAAAGAGATTAAAATAAGATAATGGGTGATTATATATTTAAAGAAATAGAAAAAAAATGGCAGCAATTTTGGGAGAAAGAAAAGATTTTTAAGGCCGAGGTATCCGACCGCCCTAAATTCTACTGTCTGGAGATGTTCCCTTATCCCTCGGGGAAAATCCATATGGGCCATGTGCGTAATTATACCATCGCAGATGTCTACAGCCGTTATAAATGGATGCAGGGTTTTAATGTCCTTCATCCCATGGGCTTTGATGCCTTTGGTCAGCCTGCGGAAAACGCCGCCATAAAGAACAAGACCAGACCCGATATCTGGACGCATAAGTGTATTGAGTGGATGAGAAGTGAGTTGAAAAAGATGGGATTTTCCTATGATTGGGATCGGGAGATTTCTACCTGCGACAGCGATTATTACAAATGGAATCAATGGATATTCTTGAAGATGTTTGAACGTGGACTGGCTTATAAAAAGGCATCCGCGGTGAACTGGTGTCCCTCTTGCCAGACGACATTAGCTAATGAAGAGGTTGTTGACGGCGGTTGCTGGAGGTGTCATACCGAGGTAAAACAGAAAGAATTAGAGCAATGGTATTTAAAGATTACTGATTATAAAGAGCGCCTGCTGGAAGATTTAAAACAGCTTAAACACTGGCCGCAACGGGTTATTACCATGCAGACTAATTGGATTGGCAAGAGCCAAGGTGTAGAAATATATTTCCGCCAGAAAGAGAGCAATAAAGTCATTCCGGTTTTTACCACTCGGGTAGATACAATTTTCGGCGCAACCTATATTGTTTTAGCGCCTGAACATCCTTTGGTCGCCGAATTTATCAAAGGTAAACCTCAAGAAAAAGAGGTGGCTAAATTTATTGCCAAGGTGGCTAAAGAAAGTAAGGTTGTGCGTGCTTCTTCCGAGATAAACCTCGTTAAGGAGTGTTGGGCAACACAAGAGAATAAGGGTGTCTCTAACGGGCTAAAAAAAGAAGGCGTATTTACCGGTGCATATGCGGTGAATCCTGTAAATAACGAGGAAATTCCGATCTGGATTGCGGATTATGTATTAATGGAGTACGGAACCGGTGCGATTATGGCAGTGCCTGCGCATGACCAGAGAGACTTTTTATTCGCAAGAGAACATAAGTTGCCAATGAGGATGGTAATTCAGCTGTCAGATGTCAGCTGTCAGCTGACATCTGACAGTATGACTGAGGCGTATGAGGGAGATGGTATTCAGGTTAATTCACGACAATTTAACGGCCTGGCTAATCAGGAGGCTAAGATTAAAATCGCTGAGTGGATGGAACAAACTGGTATAGGCAAAATCCAGACGCATTGGCGCTTGCGCGACTGGCTTATCTCGCGGCAGCGCTATTGGGGAACTCCTATACCGATTATATATTGCTTAAAATGTGGCATTGTTCCTGTGCCTTACGCAGATTTGCCAGTAGAATTGCCTAAAGATGCGCCATTTACCGGAGAAGGCGGCAGTCCCTTGGAAAAAGTAAAGGAATTTGTGGAAGTCAGCTGTCCGAAATGCAAGTCCAAAGCCCGGCGGGAAACCGATACTATGGCTACATTTTTTGATTCATCGTGGTATTTTTTAAGATTCTGCTCGCCTAAATATAAAGAAGCGCCTTTTGATGTCAAGGAAGCCAAATACTGGATGACGGTTGAACAATACATCGGCGGAATTGAACATGCTATCTTGCATTTGTTATATTCGCGTTTTTTTACCAAATTCTTCAAAGATTTGGGAATGGTGGATTTCGACGAGCCGTTCCAAAGACTTCTTACCCAAGGAATGGTTTTAAAAGATGGCGAAGTAATGTCTAAATCTCGCGGGAATATTGTTGACCCGGATGCGATTATTAAAAAATATGGCGCAGATAGTTTAAGATTATTCATCCTTTTTGCTGCGCCTGCGGAAACAGAATTAGAATGGGATGACCGGGCAATAGAAGGGGCATATAAATTCTTGAAGCGCGTCTGGCGGATAAAGAATAATCTTAAGGAAAAAGCTGACCCGGCAATAGTCAGGGTTTTGCACAAGACTATTAAAAAGGTCAGTGAAGATTTTCAGGAGCTTAAATTCAATACAGCTATCTCTAGCCTTATGGAATTGACTAATGCTATTTATCTTTCCGGCGCGGATAAAGAGGTTTTCTCTAAACTTGTAATCCTGCTTAGCCCCATTGCCCCGCATTTTTCAGAGGAGCTCTGGCAGATTTTAGGAAATAAGGAAAGCATTGTTAAGGCTGGTTGGCCGGCGTATGAGCCTAATTTACTGATTGAAGAAAATATCACTATTGTTATTCAGGTAAACGGAAAACTGCGCTCAAGGGTTGAAATTCCCGTGGATACAGAGGAAAAAAAACTCAAAGAAATAGTACTTAGCGATGATAAATTAAAACCATGGCTTAAAGGTAAACCGATCAAGAAATTCATCATTGTCCCCAAAAAGCTCATCAATATCGTTGTCTAATCTTTCTACAAAGATTTTTCTTGCAGGAAACTATACGAACCTTTTTAATCTCAAAAATGGATAGATTACACAAAATGAGTATTACTCAATTAGAGGCTCGGTAATGATATTCATTGCGCGAAAGTCAATACCACTGGGAGGGGTTTAACAGGTTCATTTTGAGCTGTTATTACTAAGTCAATTGGCATTGTAACAATCCAAATTGGCATTAACATCAGGGGGTAATGTCAAATAAATTGTGTAAATTCAACTAAAGGTTTATCCCTCCACTTGTTATTTAGACGTGTTAGTATTGCATAGATTATCCGGTTTAGGCTA
>JAGUWZ010000161.1 GCA_020062065.1 Candidatus Omnitrophota bacterium | reverse complement strand
ATTAATTTAAAGGGCGCTATTGACATATCAAAAATATATGTTATAATTTTTGTATAGAGTGGAAAAAGCCACGGTTCCCCTTAAGACACATATAAAAAATGAAAATAAAAACGGAAGAATCGAGGCGTTTCCCACGCATAAAATTATTAGGGCCGTTGCGCTATCAAGTTAGAGGCACATCAGATTTTAACAACACATTAAGCGGAAATATTAGCCTCCAGGGAATAGGTTTTACTCATAATGAGTTTATTGCTCCTTCGACACTTGTGATGCTGGAGATACCAATAGTGTCCCGGGTTTTAAGACCTATCGGTAAAATTATCTGGTCTTCGCCTTTTTCTCATTCCAATAGATACCGTTTTGGTGTAGAATTTCAGGAATTAAATTCGAATGAAAAAAAATTTCTTTCTGACTTTATAACAATGAGGTTAAATCAAGCGACAGGGGCATAAGACTAACAATGGCAAACGAAGAAGTTAAAAAAGTCGCGCCAAGTGAAAACAAACCAGTTGAAAAACAAACCAACTGTTTAGGTTGCAATAAGCCTCTTAAAAAAATCAAATCCTACTATCGTAACGGGAAATTTTATTGCAGCAAAAAATGTTGGTTAAAAACGAGAAAATCCCAAGAAAACAAAGAAGAGAAAAAATGAAAAATAATATCAAGAGAGAAAGAAGGCAACATCCAAGAATCGATAAAGAGTTACCCATCAATATTGTTGCTAATGGATATGATTTTGTTACTACCACACAGAACGTAAGCTGTTTGGGTGCCTACTGTCATATAGATAAGTATATTCCTCCTTTTACTAAGATTAAAATCAGATTAGATATGCCCATTATGAATAAGGGATTAAAAGAACACTGTAATGTTGAATGCACGGGAGTTATCGTAAGGACTGAAGACGAAGATAATGGAGGATTTAACATTGCCATCTTCTTTAATAAAATAAAAGACCAACCGCGCCAAACAATATCAAGATACGTATCTCAATTCTTACCCTGATGATTCTTGCCCATTAAAACCATGATACAATCCCTGCGCTTTTTTAAGGCATTAAACCTTATATTTATCCGATTTCATTTTTTAATCCTTAAGCCCGCAGGTCGAACGTAACCGATTCAACCGCGTAGGTTGAATCGGTTAATTATTTATGGATTATTTAGGTAAGTCCATTAATGGTTTATTCGATTCAAAAGCCATGGCAAACTCTGAAAATAAAACTATAATTATACAATTAAATCCGCCCGCAGCCCTATCTGGCAATAACCTGCAAGTCCTCTTAGAAAAACGATATTCCTGCCGCTACTTCCAAGATAAAAAAATATCCTTAGATAGCTTAGGGAACATTCTTTGGGCAGCATGTGGAAAAAAATACAACTCTGTTACTGGCGCAACCAGAACAATTCCTTCCGCAGGCGCAACTTACCCCTTGGAATTATTTGTTGTTGTGGGTCGTAATAGTGTTGATAGACTTAAAGAAAGCGCCTACCAATATCTTATTGAAGAACATTCTCTAAAGATCATCTTAACTGGAGACAGGAGGCAAGAGCTGTGCCGGGCCTGTTTAGGGCAGGATTTTATTACCAAAGCTCCAGTATCCTTAATCATTTCCGCAGAATTCAAGCGTACCAGGCAACGCTATGGCGAGCGGGGAGACAGATATGTTTATATAGAAACAGGCCATGCCTGTCAAAATACTTACTTAGCAGTAACTAATCTTGGTCTGGGCGCGGTGGAAGTTGGCGCCTTCAATGACAGAGATGTAAAATCTATGATAAACTCAAACAAAGACTTACAGCCTATTATTGTTATATCTATGGGATATCCGATGGAATGGGGAAAATAACCAAACCTTATCCGGCAAAACTCATCGTTGGTTTTATTTTTAAAGACAAAATATTTTACCAGAAAGCCAGGATTATCTTGGAGAAAACATTCGGGAAAATTGATTTTGAAAGCCAGATACTCTCTTTTTTCCATACAGACTATTACCAAAAAGAAATCGGCAGCAACCTTTTTCGAAAATTCATAAGTTTTAAGAAATTAATTCAAATAGAACAGTTATCTAAAATAAAAGTTTTTACGAATAAAGTCGAAAATAAACTCTCTTTGGATTCCCGTCGCCAAATTAACATTGACCCAGGTTATCTGGATATGGCGAAACTTGTCCTTGCCTCGACTAAAGATTATAAACACCGCATATACTTAGACAGAGGCATATACGCCGAGATTACCCTTTTCTATCAGGATAAAACCTTCCAACCATGGGAATGGACTTACCCCGATTATAGAACTTCTGATTATATCCGCATCTTTAATCAAATAAGGCAGTTATATGCGCAACAGTGCAAAAAAATCCATTAAATTCATTATTTTTGTTTTATTAATTTTTTTCCTTGACGGATGTGTCACCATTTATAACCCCGCAACTGAACGCAGGGAAACACTGTTTTTTGATACTCAAAGTGAGGTGGCATTGGGAGTTGATATAGACAAACAAATACAAAAAAAACTTAAGATATTACACGATCCCCAGCTGCAGCAGAGATTAGATTCAATAGGTATAAAAGTTGCAACTTACTCTGACAGGCAGGATCTTTCTTATCATTTCCGGATAGTAAATGATAAAGAACTTAATGCCTTTGCCATTCCGGGAGGATTTGTTTATGTCAATAGCGGACTTATAACAGCTGCAAATGACGCGGAGTTAGCAGGTGTCCTAGCACATGAGATAGGCCATATTGCTGCAAGACACAGTGTAAAAAAGTTACAGGCGGCAATGGGTTATCAGATTATTACAAACATTGTTTTAGGTAGAAGCGGCCAGGCTGCGACTGAACAAGCCCTGGATATAGTTTTCAATCTGGTCAATCTGGGTTACTCAAGGCAAGACGAATTCCTTGCGGATAAACTGGCAGTAAGATATACAAGAAGGGCGAATTTTAGTCCTTTGGGTATAATCACCTTTTTTGCAAAACTAAAAGCTGAGGCTGAGAAAAAAGGAACTGGAATTAGACTTGTTTTTTTAAGTTCACACCCTCCCATAGAGAAAAGAATCGCCAGGGTTGAGAATGAAATCAGATTGTATCCCTATTAACTGCAATGCTGTTCCTACAATATGTATCCAGCATATTTGGAAGCTAATATAAATGGCAAATTAGACAAGATAATCAAACAGGCATTTAGTCTGATGGAATCTTGTGTTCTTTGCCCGCGTAAATGCAAAGTAAACCGTTTAAAAGACAAAAGGGGTTTCTGTAAGACCGGATTAAAACCAAAAGTCTATAGCTTTATAGCGCATCACGGAGAAGAGCCACCAATATCCGGAAAAAATGGTTCAGGCACAATCTTTTTTTCCAATTGTAATATGCACTGTGTCTACTGTCAGAATTATGAATTCAGCCAGGAAGAAAAGGGGGGGAGGGAGGTGGATTCTGAAGAGTTAGTCAAGATTATGCTGGAATTACAAAAAGTTGGCTGCCATAACCTAAATTTTGTCACGCCCACCCACGTAATGCCGCAAATCTTAAAAGCGTTGAAACTCGCCATTCCTAAAGGCCTTAGAATTCCGCTTGTTTATAATACCGGTGGCTATGAATTAGCGCAAATTATAAAATTATTAGATGGCATAGTGGATATCTATTTACCCGATATGCGTTATGCGGATGCGGATACGGCAATAAAGTATTCCCGTGCAGCCGATTATCCTGAATATAACCGACAGGCTATGCAGGAAATGCATCGTCAAGTAGGTATTCCAGATATTGATGAAGAAGGGGTAATAAAAGGGGGGGTAGTTATCAGACATCTGATTCTGCCCAATAATATTTCTGGCACAGATGCAATAATGAAATTTATTGCTCAAGAATTGTCAGAAGACAGCTATATAAGCTTGATGAGTCAATATATGCCATGTTACAAGGCAAGTCAGTTTAAAGAGATTAACCGGCGAATAACCTATCAGGAATATGAGGATGCCCAGAAGGTTATGCAAAAATATGGTTTGTATAACGGCTGGATACAGGAATCTTATGGATTGGATAGATTCGCTGGTATACATATAAAACCCAAGCAGGTAAAATGATCCCGAAAAATTTAGGCGAATTACTGAGTATAAGCGCAGCTAAACATCCCAAAAGGGTTGCCATTGTCTTTGGTCAGAAAAAGATAAAGTATAAGATTCTGCAAGATTTAACCAACCAGGTTGCTGCTGGACTTATACATCTAGGGATAAAGAAACAAGATAGGGTCGCCTTATTTTTAGATAACTGTCCGGAATTTGTGCTCAGTTATTTTGCTGTGCTTAAAGCAGGAGGGGTGGTTGTCCCGATTAATTATATGTTTAAGATAGAGGAGGCTAAGTTTATCTTAGAGGACAGCCAGGCAATTTGTCTGATTACTTCTCGCCCCTATGTAGATATGGCCGAGGAATTAAGACTCAGGGTGGATAGTCTAAAATATATTATTTCCACAGCTGAGACAAAACAAGGGGTATTGAATTTTAACAGTATTAAAAGGGAGCATAGCGAAGTATTAAGCAAGGTATCAGTTGACCCTCATGAACTGGCGGTGATTTTATACACATCAGGAACAACCGGCCATCCCAAAGGAGCTATGCTTTCCCATTATAATCTCATCTCGAATGCAATGGACTCTTCTCAAGCTATAAAAACCAGTTTTAAAGATACTTTTATCTGCATATTACCTTTATTTCATTCATTTGCCGCAACTGTCTGTATGAACCTGCCGCTTTTTATTGGCGCAAAAATCGTAATTATGAAAGCAGTAAAACCTTTTAAAAGGGTCATTCGCGCGGTCAGGAAAAACCGTGTTAGCATATTTGTGGGAGTGCCTTCCATATATAATGTCCTGCAACATATAAAATTGCCTAAAATATTCAATAGTCCGCTGATAAAATTATTTAATCCAATAAAAGTTTGCATATCAGGAGCTGCTGCCTTACCAGCGCAAACTTTCAAAGGTTTCCAGAAAAAGTTTCGTATACCTTTATTAGAGGGCTATGGTCTAACTGAGGCATCACCGGTAGTAACCATAAATCCTTTAAAAGGCATAAGAAAAGCCGGCTCCATTGGCATTAGATTATCAGATAATATTGAATTAAAAATTGTAGATAATAAAGACCGGGTTTTAGAAGTCGGAAAAATAGGAGAGCTCCTGGTAAAAGGACCCAATGTAATGCAAGGATATTATAGACAGGAAGAGCCAACTCAGGAAACCTTAAAAAACGGCTGGCTTTATACCGGGGATATGGCAAAAGTTGATAAATCCGGCTATTATTATATAGTGGGCAGAAAAAAGGAAATGGTTAATGTAAGAGGCCTAAATGTTTACCCCCGCGAGATTGAAGAAGTGCTTTACCAAAATCCTAAGGTTAAAGAAGCTGCGGTGATTGGCATACCTGATGCGCATAAAGGAGAGGTGCCTAAGGGTTTTGTGGTATTGACAGAAGGGGAAGAAGCCAGTGAGCATGAAATTATTCAGTATCTCAGGGAAAGATTAGCGGCATATAAAGTCCCCAAATATATCGAGTTCAGGACATCTCTGCCCAAGAATACAACCGGAAAGATTCTCAAACGCATACTTCAAGAAGAAGAAAAAAACAGAGAACAACGCTAAGATGAAGGTGTTCAGGCAGATTTTTATCAAACTTTTCAGAATAAATGATACACCGCAAAAAATAGCTCTTGGGTTTGGAATAGGTGTTTTTTTAGGCATTATCCCTGGCACTGGCCCGGTTGCTGCCTTGCTTGTAGCCTCATTTTTGCATATAAACTGTGCTGCTGCCGTATTTGGCAGCCTGTTTACCAATACCTGGACAAGTATTTTAACAATTCTCTTCTCAATTAAATTAGGCTCAGCTATAATGAAATTAAGCTGGCAGGAAGTATATAAAGGCTGGCTGATAGTTTTAAATGATTTCCAATGGGCAGATCTGTTTAAACTACCTATTTTAAAGATTATTCTGCCGGTCTTAATAGGGTATTTTGTGCTCGCTCTTTGTTTGGGTTTTTTAGTCTATTTAATATTTTTTCTGATATTTAAGAAAATAAAACATGAAAATAAGAACAGAATTAACCTTTAAAAACTTGATAAAGAGGAGAGATAGATCATAATCCGATTAGTAGCATAAAATCTATATAAAAGAAATGTTGGTTGATTAAACAAACCTAGAGCTATTTCCTGCCAGCCACACGCAGAAGATTTCCTAAAATTCCTAAATCTGCAATTAAATGCGAATCTTGAAAAAAACCAGTAAATCTGAGTAAGTTGAAACTGGCTTTTCCACAAGAAAATACCAACCTAATGTAACTCTTTATTCAACAACAAGTTATACTATATTTCTCAATATTACCAAGTTAACATAAGATATATTATGTCCTCCAGTGCGACAACAAGCAGGATAAAAAAGCCGAACTAATCGGTCAGTAAAATTAGGCTTGTTTTGGGCTCATTTTTGCCAAATACAGTTTAATCTGGGTTAATTGTTCTTTATTTGGTTTGGTTTTTTCTTTTAGCCACCTCTGGATTGTCCTGGGGTTTATGCCTAAGAAATTAGCCAAATCTTTAGTCTGGTAACTGCCACTGTAGAAATGAAATTTATGCAACTTATACCATTCTTCAAGCTCCTTATCCATTAATTAACTCCTATTGTAATTATCTTACCATTCACAATCGCTTCAGCAACGATTTTTCGCGCCTTTTTAAGGATCCGGCTAAAGGTCTGCTGGGATATTTGCATTGACCTGGCTGCTTCTTTCTGGCTTAAACCTTGATAATCAGCTAATCTTAAGGCCTCAAATTCATCTATCTCAAGCTCAATCTCATCTGGCCTTCCAGGCTTGCCTCTCGGGCTAAATCGCTCAATTTTGGGGTTGATTTTCACTGTTCTGGGCTTTTTGGGCCTGCCACGGCTTTTTATAATATATTTTGACATTTTAAATTTCCCTGAACTTACTTAGTTTTAACGCCATAGTTATAATGAGTATATACTCATTATTCGCTTAACTTAAAGGGCCATCCCCCATTTTTCCACAGTTCTTTTTAAGCCTTCCTCGAAATCGACTTTTGGCTTAAATCCCAACACTTTCTTAATTTTGGAGATGTCTGCGCAGGTGCGGAAGACGTCGCCAGCACGCACAGGTAAAAACTTTGGTTTTATATTTTTGCCGATTATCTTATTTAAAGCATCCACAAGGTAAAGAATGGTATTGTCTTTGCCGTTGGCCACGTTAAAGACTCCATGAAAAACAACCGGGACAGTCCCCTTTGTTCCCTTCGGGGACAGTTCCATTGTTGCGGCAAGAATATTAGCCTGAACAACATCATCAATGTAGGTAAAATCACGGGATTGCTTGCCTGTGCCGAAAATCGGCGGCTGCTCATTATGTAAAATGCAGTGTATAAATTTAGGAATAACCACAGCATATTCGTCATCCAAAGCCTGCCTGGGACCGAAAACATTAAAATACCTAAGACAGACAGTTTCTATGCCAAAATGTTCTGAAAATATACGGCAATAGTATTCACCGACTAATTTGCTTAAGGCATAAGGGGAAATTAAAAGCGGATAGGCCTCTTCTCTCTCAGGAAATTTATTAGTATCACCATAAACCGAGCTTGAAGAAGCAAAAACAAAACGTTTTATCTTATTCTCTCTTGCTGCTTCTAAAACATTCAATGTCCCATCAATATTTACCTCATTGTACTCATGAGGTGTCTGCATTGACTTGGGAACACTTCTTAATGCAGCTTGATGCGAAACAACATCAATACCTTTGCAAGCCTTATTACAGGTGGATTTATCTCTGATATCGCCTTCGATGAGCTCAAAACCAGAGACAGTCTCCTTGGTTTTCTTTGAATTAGCTATCTCTGGAGACAGTCTCTTTAGTCTAACAAAGCTAAGATTCTCGCGTTTGCCAGTATAAAAGTTGTCTAAAACGCGGACAAAGTGACCGTCTTTAAGTAGGCGTTCTACTATGTGGGAACCGATAAAACCTGCACCGCCTGTTACTAGAAATTTCATTTGGAAGCCTCCTTATTTTAGACAGTGTCTTTTTAAGTCTCTTTCTACCTACAATTTAACGACATTGGCAAAGTTGCCCTTGTAGACATTACGGGTATCAAAAATCAACCTGCTATGTTTGCGAATCAAATCATAATCAATGTTTGTGTGGTCGGTTATGATAACAACACAGTCAAATTTGCTCAATGCGGCTTTATTTAATTTTATAGCTTTTAAATTAATGCTGTTTATCTTTAAATACGGAAAAAATGGATCAAAATATTTTAGTTTTGCTTTATTCCTTTGTAGGGCTTCGATTATCTCTAATGCCGGAGACTCTCTTAAATCTTTTACGTCTTTCTTGTAGGCTACCCCTAATATCAAAACTTTTTTATTTTTAAGTGTTTGTTTTTCAAAAAGTCCTTTCACTCGTTCTATGGCATATATAGGCATATAACGGTTCATTTCTGAAGCTAAATCAATCATCCGGGTTTTAAACCCTAATTTCTTGGCTTTCCAGGATAAAAATACTGGGTCACAAGGAATACAGTGACCTCCGATTCCAGGTCCAGGATAAAACGGCATAAAACCAAAAGGTTTGGTTTTAGCGCATTCAATAACCTCCCAGATACTTATCCCAAATTTGTGGCAGATGATCGCAAATTCATTGATGAGAGCGATATTGACCAACCTGAATGTGTTTTCTAAAAGTTTCGATGTCTCTGCTACTTCAGGGCTGGAGACTTTGAATACCTTTTCCATAATCTGAGTATATAATAAATATGCCAGGTCAGTGGACTCCTGCGATAATCCGCCGACTGCCTTAGGAATCTTAGTTACCGGAAAATTCTTATCTCCTGGGTTAACTCTTTCCGGAGAAAAGCAAAGATAAAAATCGTTTCCCTCTTTTAAACCCGATTCTTTCAGTATCGGCAAAACCACTGCCCGGGTTGTCGTAGTGTAAGAAGTGCTCTCTAATATAATTAATTGTCCTTTTCTTAAATATTTTTTTATAGTCCTGGTTGCCTTCACTACGTATGAGATATCAGGGAGTTTGACTTTTCTTAAAGGCGTGGGAACACAAACTATTATTGCATCGGCATCGTGTAAAACTTTTTCCTGAGTTGTAGGATAGAATTTTTTATGCTTGATTAATGCCAAGACATCATAGGGGTCAACATCAACAATGAACTTTTCTCCCTTGCTTAACTTCTTAATTCTGGAATAGTCTGTATCAAAGCCGTAGACAAAATATCCTTTTTTACCGAAATTAACGGCTAAAGGAAGACCGACGTAGCCAAGGCCGACAATGGCAATTTTGGCGGTTTTGTTGTTAATTTTAGATTCAAGAGCTACGTAGTTGTTCATATGTTTATTCCCTTTTGTTATTTTTGTTATCGCGTTGAAACGCCCCCCTTTTTACTCTCCGATTTCCTGCTTAATTTCAGAGGCTAAAGAATGAGCGATGTTCTCAATAAGTTCCTTCTCTTTGCCTTCAACCATTACCCGCGCGAGGTTTTCGGTTCCTGAATAACGCAACAGAATTCTACCTTCATCTCTAAGCCTGTCGGTGAATTCTTTAAGCCTTGTTTTTACCAAAGGCATTTGTTCAAAGGGCTTCTTCTCTTTAACCTTGATATTGACGAGTATCTGCGGGAATTTTGTCATACACCGGCAAAGTTCACTTAAAGGTCTGTTGGTTTGCTTGATCGCTTGAAGTATCTGTAAAGCAGTAAGTAGCCCATCAGGAGTAGCCAGATAATCAAGGAATATGGTATGGCCGGATTGCTCGCCTCCCAGATTAAGATTGTTGGCCACCAAAGCCTCTAATACATATTTATCACCCACATTTGTGCAGATTATTTTCACGCCTGCTTGCTCTAAACTTTCCTTTAGTCCGTAGTTACTCATTACTGTTCCCACTACTGTGTTTTTCGCCAGTTTGTTCTTAGTCCTTAAATATCTGGCAATGATGGCAATTGTGTAATCTCCGTCAATAGTATGGCCTTTTTCATCTACCAAAATACCTCTGTCGCCATCACCATCAACAGCAATGCCGATGTCAGCTTTTGAATCTAAAACTAATTCTTTCAGTATGGCTGGGTTAATCGCGCCGCCTTCATTGACTTTCTGGCTTGATGGTTTATCGTGGATAGATACCGCCTTCGCCCCTAAGTCAGTAAAGAGTTTTTTGGCAAACGGCGCTGCCGCACCCCAGGCGCAGTCCAAAGCAATAGTAATCCCTTTGAGGTTTAATCCTTTAACAGTTGATTTAAGGAATTTGCTGTATCTTAGCTGAGCATCCTTTACTTTCGAGACCTTCCCTTTATTTTTCTTAAGAAACCACTTATTTTTATTAACCAGATTATCAAAGATTATATCCTCAACATTCTCTTCTTCCTGTTCGGAAAATTTATGACCCTTGGAATTAAAAAACTTAATACCGTTATCTGTGGCTTTGTTATGAGAGGCTGAAATCATAATGCCTGCGTCTGCTTTGAGGTTTTTGACAAAGAAAGACAAGCCCGGCGTGGTGATGATACCGGTCAATAAAACATCGATGCCGTGGCTGCGGATATTATCAGTGAGGATTTTTTCGATGTTTGCGCCGCTTAAGCGAGTGTCTTTGCCAATAACTACCCTTGATTTGTGGCGACGAGTACTAAGAATATACCAAGTGAGAGCATTTGCAATAGTTGCCAGCATATCATCAGTTAAAGGATAAACTCCTGGCGTGCCGCGAATACCGTCGGTACCAAAAAGCCTATGTCTATTTTTAATGAGAGTTTCCAATTTTTACTCCTAGCAAAGACTAAAAAACTCCTTTCTTTTGCTATTTGTTATAGAATAATGGAAAACAACTTGCGAAGGCGGGATAAATTTAGGGTAGCACTATATTATAGCTAAACGAAACTGTTTCCGATTTGTTCGGGAAAGTGGGATTATTCAAACCCACTGTCCTGATTGGAATAGAAACAGTTTCCGCATCATACCGTATAAAGTTCATCGTGTCTTCTTACACGCGAATCCACTAAAAGGCCGATTTCATCACCTTTCTTGGCTTTGTCTAATGGAACATGGTCAATCTGAATTGACTTAATGGTCTGTGTGAAATCAGTGGTATGGCCTTTAATTTTAATCAGATCACCCACGGCAAGAGGGGCCTTTAATTTTACTACCCCCACCCTTACTTTCGGGAAATAATGGGTAACTATGCCAATGATATTTTCTTTAGGCTTTTTCCGTAGTAGTTTTTTTACTACCGGTTTCTTGACCGGCTTTTTCTTAACCGGCTTCTTTACCCTGAAAACCTTCTTCTTTACCATCTTCTTTTTATTATCTGACAGCTCCTTTCTTTTTTTCTTTAAAACCATACCAGCCTCCTTTGTAGAAATTATGAATTCGTTGATTAAATCTCTATCAGTGAATCCATTTGTCCATAAGGATTTATTGCTTTGCTGGGATTGTTGGGGTCCTCAAGCCATTGTCCATCCATGACAAAACGATAGCGGTAACGGCCGGGTAGGAGGCTCATTTTTTTGCTCCAGCTACCGTTTTCCAGATTCATCAGGCTGCTTTCATCTAATTTCCAATTATTGAAATCACCAACTACATAAACCTGTTTTGCATCAGGCGCAGCAAATAGCAGGGACACCTCAGTTAGTTTAAACTTGGGCAATTCTTCTTTTAGAACTTTTTCCATTTTTTCTTTAAGGGCATCTGCGGGCTCTTTTATTTTATCGTCCTTCTCTTCTTCTATGATAATTTCTCTGGATAAACTGAAATAGTCTTTACTACCCCGGCAGTATTTATCGAAATTCAGGATATGCGTGCCGTTATTCTGCGCCTCTTTAAGTTTTACATTTACATGCACTATCGTGCTGAATAGTTTGTTTTTAAAAGTAGATTTGATTTTATCTAACATGGTAAAAGAATGCCTTAGCCGCGAATCGAAGTTAACTAACAAAATGCGGTATTCGACGATGTGATTAAGCCTCTCCCGGATAAGATTTATTATATCGATAAGTTGACCTATTCCCACAATGGCGAACTTGCTTGCCTCAACAGGTATAATTATTTCATCGGTTGCCCGAATGGCATTTATGGTCAATAAACCCAGATTAGGCGGACAATCTATTAAGATAAAATCATAATTGTTTCTAAAATCAGTAATTGTCTCCCAGAGTCTGGATTCTCTGCCAATTTCACCGGCTAATTCCTGTTCCAATGCGCTTAATACGATACCGGAAGGGGCGATATCAAAATTTGCATCGACTTCCTGAATAATCTCGGCTAATTTTGCTTTGTTAGGAGTGAGTTTGGAAAGGACATTATAAATGTTGAAATCTGACTTTATGTTTAAACCTAAGGTTGCATGCGCCTGAGGATCTAAATCTATAAGCAAAACTTTTTTGTTATTACTTGCTAAGGATGCCGCTAGATTTACGGCGGTGGTAGTTTTACCACAGCCACCTTTTTGATTGGCAATGGCAATAATCCGCATAATCCCTCCTTTAATGAGCACATAACCCAGCAATTATTTGAATTATACGTTACATCCAGCAAATTAGTGCTGGCTTATGACCCCACTTACTTTAAAAATCTCAGGTTATCTATATAAATTATACCTCTGTTTTCTTTTGTGTTCCATTCCTCGATTATAAAAGCCAGATTTTTCATTAGCGACCAGTCGCTTATAGTTTTAAAATCAGAAAGATTAAATTTATAATCCCGCCATTTATTCGAGATGTCTTTAATATAAACCTCGGCCTTTTCTTTATAGACATTGGTGAATTCCACTCTTAAAGATACAATATCATCGTTGTTGGATTTTTTTATCGAGAACCCTAATTCCTTGTATTCGCTTAAATTTAAGTCATTTAAATCCCAATAATGAATTTCTTTTTGGGTGGGGCTAAACTTATAATTGATTTTTACTATGTCGGGAGAAATAATAAGCACGCTTTCCTGAAGGGAGAATTTATGTTTATAGGACAAAGTGGACAAGAGAATAAAAACACCTAAAATGATTGCAATGCTTATAAAAATAAAATTCTTAAAATCCTTTGTAGATGCTTTTTTCTTTTTTGCTGATGTGCTGCCGAGATAAATCTTAGCTAGATGTTCATAAATATCCTTTTTTTCCATAACCATTATTTTATAGCACAAAACATTTTGTCTGTCAAGTAGTTAGAAGTAGTTT
>JAGUWZ010000075.1 GCA_020062065.1 Candidatus Omnitrophota bacterium | reverse complement strand
TGGCGAAGGAGATTTATTAAGACTATTAAGGTCTTTTAAAAACTTGCCTTTTGTTTTTTTAGAAAGCGCCTCTTTTGACCAAGATAACAAGACCTCTCTTTTATTCACCGATTTTATTAAAATACTTACCTTTAACCACAACCAAAA
Source organism: Candidatus Omnitrophota bacterium (assembly GCA_020062065.1). GTDB lineage: Bacteria > Omnitrophota > Gorgyraeia > Gygaellales > Profunditerraquicolaceae > JAGUWZ01. The sequence goes on along the minus strand of JAGUWZ010000075.1, from coordinate 4,814 downwards.
CCCTGATGATTTTTTTAAAGAAGTAGAAGAATACCGTAAAAATGGATTCTGGTTATGCGGCTATTTTGCTTATGAGTTTGGTTATTTTTTAGAGCCCGCGCTTTATCACTTAAAAGAAAAAAGTTATTCCCCTTTAGTCTGGTTGGGGGTATGTAGAGAACCCATTGTTATAAGTCATCTGGATTATAAACCTTATTATAATAGAAAACAAATACTCTCTTGTAGGGCAGAAAACTTAAAACCAGATATCACTCAGGATGAATACAGCTCACAGATAAGGAAGATAAAGCACTGCATAGAAAAGGGCTTAAGTTACCAGGTGAATTATACCTTTAAGATTAAATTTGATTTTAAGGGGGATTTTCTTGATTTTTATTTTCAGTTAAAAAATTCTCAACCCACTTCTTATATGTCCTTAATCAATACGGCTAATTCCTGTATTCTTTCTTTTTCCCCAGAGCTTTTCTTTAGATTAGAGAGAGATAAATTAATCACCCGGCCGATGAAAGGGACTGCGCCGAGAGGAACGAATCCGTTCCAGGACAGAAGTAACAGGAATTGGTTGGCAAGGAATAAGAAGATCAAGGCGGAGAATATAATGATTGTTGATTTGTTGAGAAATGATTTAGGCAGGATATCTGATAAGGTTTGGGTTTCCAAACTTTTTAATATAGAGAAATACAGGACGCTATATCAGCTCACCTCTACAATTGAGTCTAAGTTAAAGAAAAATATAAAGATAAAAGATATTTTTTCTTCTCTTTTTCCCAGCGGTTCGGTTACAGGTGCACCCAAAATAAAAACTATGGAAATAATTAAAGGTTTGGAGAAGGAATCAAGAGGGATATACACAGGAGCGATAGGTTATATAAAGGAAGATAAGGCTTGTTTTAACGTCGCCATAAGGACAGTTTCCCTTAATGGCGGTAAAGGAGAAATGGGCACAGGAGGCGGTATACTTTATGATTCTTTAGAAAAAAGCGAATACCAGGAAGCGCTCCTTAAATCTAAGTTTCTCACAGAAAAATTCCCTGAACTTTCTCTTATAGAAAGCATTCTCTGGCAGCCGGAAAAAGGTTATTTTCTTTTAGGGCTGCATTTAAAGAGATTAAGAATGTCCTGCGAATATTTTTCTATTCCCTATAATTTAGAAAGGCTCAAAGAAGAATTAGGCAATTTAGAGAAAGGTTTAATCAAGAAAAGATTTAAGGTAAAGATTATACTAGATTTAGATGGCCAGATAAATGTGGAAAAAGAGGAGTTGGAGCCAGTTTGCGCGCCGGTTAAAGTCAAGATTAGTTTCCAAAAGATAAACCCAGACAACATATTTCTTTATCATAAGACCAACCAAAGAATTCTATATGAGCAGGAAAAAAAGAAAGCTCAAAAACAGGGTTTTTTTGAAGTGATATTTTTAAATACTAAAAATCAACTTACAGAAGGGACAATCACCAATATTTTTCTCTTGAAAAAAAGATGTTTATATACCCCTCCTATTTATTGCGGACTTTTAGCAGGGGTATTAAGAGAACATCTTTTAAAAGAAGGTAAGGCCAGAGAGAGGGTTCTTTATTTAAAAGACTTCTTAGAAGCAGACAGGGTATTCATCGGTAATTCAGTGCGAGGTCTTTTAGAAGCACAGGTTAGTTAAGGAGAGACTGACCCTTGGTAGGTTCTCGTGGGAGCAGTTCCGGAAGCTCGAAACTGTTACTTATAAGGAGCGTTTCTTTTACCCTTTTTGTTTTTCAAAATAATTTATCCAAAAAATCAAACAAACCTGGGTTCATTGACAGAATCTATAACTCTGTGCACCTTAGGCAAATCTACCCTACCTTCGACAATTTTAAAGACATTCTTTAGCGTCTTGCCAAAGTATGCTATCTGCCATTTGTTTCTGTCAAATATCCTTATTAAATAATCTACTTTATAAGGCTCCCACTTTGTTTTAATATTCTCTGCACCAAAGGCTACACCTATAAAAATGTGCTCTAATTTCCGCTTATGATTTAACCTACTAAGAGTCTCTACCAAAGCATTAAGCATTTGTTTATTTGTTCTGAACAAATTAAGGCGCTCAACTAATTTCTTCATTTCTTTCTCATCAAAAGTATCCTTGCTTTCCTCAAGAGTTAAGACGTTGCCAGATGAAGAATTCTTGGGAAACCATGCGATTATATCAATATACATCCTGCTTTGTTTTCTTCCTTTGGTTTTTCCGGGGAGAATAGCTGCATCTCCCTGGGCACCAGGATAGCTAACAGAAACTATATCAAATTTATTTGGGCGTAGAATTTTATGCATAACAATATAACTTACTTCATCTTCATTAATATCGTTTACTTCCGCAATCTTTAAGGGCTTATCAAATTTTTTAAAATCGAAGAGGTTATCAAGTAGATCTTTCATACCAGTCTTCATCCTGAAAATTTTCTTCCTGTTCCAAGCCAATCGAACTCTGGTCTTATTACGCTTATCGTGAATAACCATTCCATCTGAAAATAAGAATATAGCAGAAAGCACCTTGTTGCCTTCCCACTCTTCTTTGTATTGACTAGCAAAGGCTGTGATATCTATTTGCTCGTTAAGATTTTTATCAAGGCATCGTTTCAGGCCTAGCATAAAACTCTTTGGTAGTCCTTCATTAAGAGATTGCTTAACAAATCCATTTATCAGCTTAACTATTTTAGCGTATTCTTGTTTCACGCAGTATCTTGTTAAGACAATCTCTGCAGGCACTAAGGTAGAAGCAAAAATCAATATTCCCCTGTCTGGGTCTGCTGCATGAGAAAATCTATTTATTTTTACAATTAACTTACTCTCATCAAGTAATATTCTTGGTTCTTTATTTTTACCCTTGCCTTTTCTGCTCTGCCAATCACTGATTAACTCTTTGATTCCAGGAGCACTCTCAAGCACTCTGAGATATTTCTTATATACTTCATAATTTTTTAAATACGGAAAAATAACATCAAAAATTGTAGTTTTATTAGACGCAATTGCATCCTGATTTTTAAGTCCTTCTTTAACAACTTGTTTCAGGATTTCTTCAGCAATCGGTATTGCTGATTTGGGCGGGCAGGAAAGAAAAATGCTATCTCTTTTAAGAATACAAGGATTATTATCAGATGTTGGCCATTCCCCAAGAATATAACCATAATAATCAAAAGACTGTTTTATTATCTTTGGTATTGTTAATGGGTTAAAATCTTTCTTTCCGCCATGCTCTTTTAATGAGATTTTCTGGCTAGATATCTTGAGATAAATACACCTTGAGAGTGCTGCGGCTATCCCGCCCATTGCACGTTGCAACTCATGGTCTTCCGTTGTTACTGCCTCTGAAAATTCACCTATTAGCAAAGGAATCTCTTTGCCTTCCTTGCATAGAGTTATCAAAATATCAGGGGTAGTTAAGGAATAAATAGCAGACAAACTGCCATTAGCTTTTGTAAGCCTTTTGGGTTTTCTTATGAATTTTATTTCAGCGTATATCTTTGATTCAGCTATCCCTTCTTTAACTAATGGGAGGATGTAATGTAACAACTGTTCCAAGCATTCAAAATATACCCTGATTTCTGTTTTCATTTTATTGCTTCCTATTTCTTAACACCAAAATATGCTCTTCTTTTTCTTTATTCCTAAAAGCAGGATTGAAGCATTTACTTGAATGATTCAAGCTATAATAAATTTTATCTACTGTCTCAAAATTTTCTCTGGCAATCTCTTCGATTAAGTCATCTCCTTTTATCATCTTGCCAGCGATAATGCAATCGCCTTCAACTATCGCGAAATACTTATCTGGCTTTAGCACCCTGCTGAATTGTTTAAAGCACATCTTCATATCTTTAATGTAGCTATCAACGCCTTCCTTTTTGCTGGAATGCTTATGCCTTGAACCTATTTCATTATCTTGAATCTCCCTAACATTAAAATCAAGCCAAAATATCCTTAACTTATGATAGAGATAATAATCATAAGTATTAGGGTAAGGTGGCGATGTAACTATAAAATCAACGGAGTTATTCTTTATAAAATCTATATATCTTGAATCTGCTTGATAGACATTAACTACCTCATTGCTTGCTTCCTGACTAAACTTTTGTATCCTGGTTACCATATCATATACCTTATTACAAAATAAACTTAATACTTGTTTTGCTTTGATATCTTTATTTATGGCAGCGTATCGTGTTTCGCTTTCTTGATTTGAAACAGCTACAATTATTGAAGATAAAGCAAGATTCAATAAATCCTTTAGCTCCTTGCTAACCTTACTTTGCTTGATACATTCTTTTATTATAGCAAGTTCGTGCAAAACATTTTCCTGAAACCAGTGTTCTCTATTGTAAAACTCCGGTAGTTTATAGGAAATCTTGTCAGAGGGAAACAAGGTTTTAACCCCATAGTACCTATTTATGTTAAACTCAGATTGTTGTATGACCTGTTTTATATTTGAGAGTTCAATATCACTAATTTTTGTTGTCTTTACTTTGGAAGCTAAAACCCCTATTGCATGTAAATCAACGCCGATTGCTTTTCTACTGAGTAATTTAGCCTCTACAAGAGAAGTGCCACTACCGCAGAAGGGGTCCAAGACAGTCTCGCGCTCCTTTGTGAATGTTTTGATTAAATTAACCGGTATCTGCGGAATAAATTTGGCCGCATACGGATGGAAATTATGCGTAAGATAGGTAGTGCTATCCCCATTTGTCAAAATAATTTCTTTTAATTCCTGTGTATTAAGCACCATTTTTATTTATCGGTTTTCTTAATACTACTAAGAAGGTATGGTTTATATTTGTATAGAATACAGAAGG